>ONQZ01000004.1 GCA_900320095.1 uncultured Lentisphaerota bacterium | reverse complement strand
CATGAACTGGTGATCCGCCTGAAATCTTCTTTTAGTTTTTTACTTGAACCGCAGTCCCTGGTAGCCGCGACGATTCGTCCCGGCACGCTTGATGTCCGTGCGCTTGGAGATTCCGTAATAATGGAAGATGTAATCGGGGATTCTCGCCTGAACGTCCTTGCGCGGAGGAAGCGTCCACCCCTGCTCTTTGCAGTAGGCATGGAACGCCTTCAGTATTTCCTCGGATGTCACGGTCGCATCTCTATCCGCCAGATCGAGGTGTGAACTCAGATATGCCGCTACGGGATCAGATTCGTGGAGGAGATTGTTGACCTTTTTCTTCTGGGCATCGGACTTCACGATCTTCCCATCGTTTTCCAGGAGCAGCATCGCTCCTTCGGCTGCCCACGTGAGGATGCCGTCACCCTCGCGTTCGAGCAGATAATCGTCAAAATCAGCGATTTTTTCTTTCGGCGGTGGGTTGTTGTACTCGATCAGGATGAGGCGTCTCTTCCACGCTTCGGCATCCCCGTCCAAAACCACGCACAGGGTGTTGTTCGCCGTTATAATAACATTGTACTCCCCGCAGATGTCCGATGCTTCATTGCTGCCCTTGCGTTCAATCGTCATCGTATCCTTGCCAGTCAGGGCCTTGAGCTTGAAGGCGTATTTCGTGGACAGGAAATCCGAACGGACGTCCTTCGCGGTCAGGAGCGTCTTTCCCAGCAGGCGCTGTGTTTCGAAGCGGCTTCCCATCTGTTCGAGACGCAGTTCCGTGCAGTTTTGGCGATGGACCAACTTCTCAATGATATTGACGGCCGTACTCTTGCCTCCGCCCGCAGTCCCGACCATAAGCAAGATGGTCTGGCTGTGGTTCACGCCGAGAAGGCACTGCCCGACATACTGCTGAAAGTGGTTGAGATCGTCCTCGGACATGGCGGGCTTTATCAGGCGGTTCAGAAACTCCGGGCAGACAGCGTCCTCGCGGAAGTTGCATTCAGTCCGGTTCCGGCTCATGTACTTCGGGTCGAACGGCATTAGGACCGGCTTGCGGCGTCCGTCATCCTGAATGGGGAACGTGATTACGCCGTTGCCGCAGTGAATGAATGGTTCACCTTTGTGCGCGAAAGCATTTTCACGCCCGCAGCACGCGTCCGCCTGCATGAACCTCAGAATGCTCTTGATTGTACCGACGTTCCTTTTGCGGTTGATGAAGGAATCCGAAGTTTCATCGGCGTATCTCATCATCAGGAGGCTGATTCGGTCGATCATAGCCGGTTCGTCCTGACGCACCCATAACCCGGTCTCCGGCACGTAGAGATAGAATGCGCCTTCGATCTTTTCGAAGATCGGTTTGTAGACCGCGGCTGCGAATCTGGCGAAGAACTGCTGGTTCAGCTCCGGTTTCTTAGTTTCTCCGTCCGTAAAGGTCGGATCTCCCACCTGCGCGGAGATTTTCTCCCGCAGGACATCAAAATCAAGTTCTTTCATGATATTTGCCTTTCATGTTCTGAACTTATTACCCTGTTCGCACAACTCTGCCATCAGGAATACAGATACTATAGCATAAAAATCGAGAAATACAAATGTAACATATTGATTATAAACGCGTTGCGCTTGTTGCAAATAGTGGCATCATGTGGCAAGGGAATGGTGCATCTTGCGTGAGGATGTAGCCTGATTACTTTTTTTGGACTTTTTTCATTTTTTCTCAAAAAGGCGCTGTCGCTCCATTTAAGGTCCGGCGAAAGAATAATAAGCTGACGCAACGGAAGTTGAGTGAACTGGCCGGGGTGAATCTCCGCACGATTCAGCAGTACGAGGGACGCTCCAAAGACATCAACAAGGCCGCAGGTGCAGGTACGACACTTCGCTCGCTTGCCCAGGTCCTCTCGTGCCGGATTGAAGACATCCTGGAATACTGAGGAGAGGAGTTGCTCGTTTTTCGAACAGGGAAGTTCCCCATGTTCAGAAGCGATGAGATCGCATGAAAAACGTGTTCAGGAGTGGAAAACAGGCGTATGTAACGTATGTAACGTATGTAAAACACAGATTTCACCTCAGATTGCTCAGATAACGAGGAAAAGGAGGCGTATGTGCCCCGTATGTGGGCACCTATGTGCGTCGGACAGGGGAAAAGCGTCCCGGATCACGAAAACTAGGGGGGTGAGACGTTTTTTTCGGAATACAATTATTTGTGCTCGGCCAAGCTCACTGATTTAAAACCTAAAGCTTTCCGTAATTTTTCCGTAATTCGCCCCTTTTAGGGCCTGTTTTGGCAGGTTTTTGCGGGTTGTGGCAGGGTGTGCGTAGAAAAAGAAAAACCGCTGGAATCTTGCTGAATTCCAACGGTTTAGCTTGGTGCAAAATGGTGGGCGTAGTAGAACTCGAATCTACGACCTCCACGATGTCAACGTGGCGCTCTAACCAACTGAGCTATACGCCCTCAATTCAAATTGAGAATGGTATTTACTATACCATCAAATCGTGGAAAGTCAAGGTGGAAACTGAAAAAAAGAGAAAAAAACGCTGAAAACACGGAAAAACACGGAAATCAGCGCGGAAATCAGCGCGGAAAATACAGCAGAAGCGGTGCGCGGCCGTCGAACGCGAGGGAAAACTCCGGCGCGTTCGTCTCGTTCAGCGTGCCGCACCACCAGAAGGGCAGGCGGAGCTTGTCGAGCGGATACACCAGCCCGGTCGCCGTGATCGGCATTTCCGGGTGAAAACTGAAGATGGAGACCTTCGTGCCGACGGGACGGCGGAACGAGGCGGATTTGAGGACGGGCAGGAACGTGCCGTAGTCGGTCTCCATGCGGACGTCGGCCCCGGCGGCAGCGAAGAGCGGGAGCAGGGACGCGTTGCCGAGCAGATGGTCCTCGCGGCGGCCCCCTGCCCCGAGGATCACGATCGACTTCCAGCCGCGCGCCATGCACGCCCGGAACGCCTTCGAAAGGTCGTTCGTCTCCTGTTCGGATTCGTGAATGAGGCGCTTTCCAAAACGTTTCTTCAAGGCCGGGTCGAGGCTGTCCAGATCGCCGACGACGAGGCCGGGTTCCAGTCCGGCGCGGAGCAGCGCGGACGCGGCGGCGTCGCAGCAGACGATCCGCGCAGCGGCATGAAGCGTCTCCAGCAGGCATTTGCGGCGGGGGAAACTGCCGTTCGCCAGGATGACCGTGTATTGCGCTGAACCGCCCACAATCGCCTCCGGAACGCGGTTTAATCGGATTGCAGCGCCATCCAGCCCTCGCGGCCCGGCAGCACGCCGGACCGGATGGAGCCGGACGGGATCGCGGAAACATCCTGCGGCAGCAGGTCGCCGGGGGCGCAGAATTCGATCCCGCGCGCCTTCGCCATGCTGAGGAAGTCGTCGAAGAGGTCGGCGCAGATGCCGCCCTCGGCCTCGGCGTGGATGGTCAGCAGGTTCATGCCGTCGGGCGAGGCGGTGGCGAGGAGACGTTCGTTGTAGTTTTCGCGCGTGACGCCGTCGCGGCCGAGCAGTTCGTCATAGGTCGGCATGTTGAGCGGTATCTGCGGCGTTTCGAGCTGTTTGCCGTTCACGACCGGACGGAAGACGGAGCTGCCGCGGCAATCGCTGTTGTAGCGGAAGCGGAACGTCTCCTTGGCGGTCAGCACGGCGTCGGTGGTCTTCCAGCCGGGCGAGGCGGAACAGACAGGCGACTTGCCGGTGATGCGTTCGATCTCGCCGTACGCGAGGCGCAGATGCTTCATGATGAGCTCGGGGGAGAACGACGCGATGCGGTTCTGCCACTTGCAGTGGTCCCATGCGTGCAGCCCAATCTCATGCCCGGCGGCGGCGCAGTCGCGCAACACCTGTTCATTGCGCCGTCCGATCGCCGGACCGGGCCATGCCGTCCCCATGAGGAGGATGTCCATGCCGTACAGCCCGGGGGCGTTCGTGCGGAGCATCTTGAACAGAAAGGTCGGCTTCAGCAGACGCCACAGGTTGCGTCCCATGTTGTCCGGGCCGACCGAGAAGAAATACGCCGCGCGGACGCCGTGGCGGTCCATCGTGCGCAGGAGGGACGGCACCCCCCTGCGCGTGCCGCGGAACGTATCGACGTCTACGCGGATGGCGATCTTCATTTCTTGATCCCGAACTCGCCGGAGGAAATGGCCTGCTGGAGGAAGAAGTCGAGCGTCTGCTTGATGGATTCGCGCAGAGGCACGACGGGTTTCCAGCCGCAGTACTTCATGGCGTTGCGGATGCTGGGCTTGCGGTGCTGGCAGTCCTGATAGCCCGCGCCGTAGAAGGTGCCGCTTTCGACTTCCTTGCAGCCGGCGAACGGCGGGAATTTCTTGCGGAGCGGATGCTCGTTGAAGAGTTCGACGAGGATTTCGGCGAGCTCCTTGATGCTGGCTTCGTTGTCGGGGTTGCCGATGTTGATGATCTTGCCGTCGCAGAGGCCGTCCTTGTTCTCGATGATGCGGAACAGGCACTCGATGCCGTCGGTCACGTGCGTGAAGCAGCGTTTCTGCGCGCCGCCGTCGATGAGCAGGATCGGGTTGCCCTGCACCAGGTTCAGGATGAGCTGGGTGATGGCGCGGGAGCTGCCGATGCGGGCGGAGGAGAGCGAGTCGAGCTTCGGGCCCATCCAGTTGAACGGGCGGAAGAGCGTGAACTTGAGGCCGCGGGACGCACCGTAAGCCCAGATCACGCGGTCGAGCATCTGCTTGCTGCAGGAGTAGATCCAGCGCTGCATGCGGATCGGGCCGAGGATGAGGCGGGAGTTGTCCTCGTCGAAGTTCTCGTCGTCGCACATGGCGTAGACTTCGGAGGTGGAGGGGAAGATAATGCGCTTGTTGTACTTGGCGCAGTAGCGGACGATCTTCAGGTTCTCCTCGAAGTCGAGCTCGAAGACGCGGAGCGGATTGCGGGTGTACTCGATCGGGGTGGCGATGGCGACCAGCGGCAGGACAACATCGCACTTGCGGACGTGGTATTCGATCCACTCGTGGTTGATCTGCACGTCGCCCTCGAAGAAGTGGAAATCGGGATGGGACAGCAGGTCGGTGATGTAGCCGCTGCGGAGGTCCATGCCGTACACCTCGTAGTTGCCGTCCTCCAGCAGGCGCTGGCTGATGGCGCTGCCGATGAAGCCGTTCACGCCCAGGATCAGCACGCTTTTCTTGCGTTTCGGGCCAACAATCGGCGAATTGGTGAGGACCATCTTCGGAGTGAAACGGCTGTCCGCGGCGAGCTGTTCGCCGGTCGTATACAGGCCGCCGTCCTTCTGCGCGAAGTTCACCTGTACGGCACCCTTGCCGCAGGCGATCACGAACGGAGCGACGGAGACGATGGTGCCCGCCGGGGCTTTCTTCTTCAGCGGCACGACCGAAACGTCCCAGATGAAATATTTCTGAGCGGCGATGAACGTGAACGCGCCGGGGAAAGGACGGGTCACGCCGCGCACGAGGTTGCGGACGGCAACGGCGTCCCTGGTCCAGTCGATGAGCCCGTCGGCGGGGCAGCGGTGTCCGAAGTACGTGGCCTGCTTTTCGTCCTGCTTTTTGCCTTTCGCCTTGCCCGCGAGCACGGAGGGCAGGACTTTCTTGAGCAGTTTTTCGGCGGCGGCGGCAGCCTTCAGGTGTGCGTCCTTCGCGGTGTCGGAATCCGCGATCGCGAACTTCTCCTGCGCCACGATGTCGCCGGCGTCGACCTTCGCGGTCATCTTGTGAAGCGTTACGCCCGATTCCTTTTCGCCGTTGATGACGGCCCAGTTCAGCGGGGCGCAGCCGCGGTATTTCGGGAGGAGCGAGCCGTGGAGGTTGAACGCGCCTTTCTTCGGGATGGCGAGGATGTCCTTGCCGATGACCTTGCGGTAGTAGAACGAGAAGATGAAGTCGGGAGCCATCTTTTTGATGCGTCCGGCCCAGAGCGGATGATTGACGTCCTCGGGCGCGAAGACCGGGATGCCGAGGGAGGCGGCGGTTTCGGCGACGGAACGGAACCAGAGGTTTTCGTTGGGATCGTCAGCATGGGTGAAGACGGCCTGGACGGTCACGCCGGCCTTGACGAGCTGTTCGATGCCGATGCAGCCGATGTTGTTGTAAGCGAAGACGACAGCTTTCATGCGGTGTCACTCCTGTTCTTTGGGTTGTGTATTGTTTTTGCGATGAATCGATTCGATGAAGAATTGAGGGCGGGCGCGCGAGTTCAGGTGGATCTTGCCGATGTACTCGCCCAGGAGTCCCATGGATGCGAACTGCATGCCGATGAGCACGAAGACGACGGCGAACAGCGCGAACGTGCCGCCGAAGCCCCAGTCCTTGTCGAGCTGGGAACGGATGAAGACATAGAGACCGAACAAAACGCCGAACGCGCCGACGCCGAACCCGAAGAAGGTCAGCAGGCGGAGCGGGAAGGTGCTGGTGCCGGTCAGCAGGTCGTACTGGAGCGCGATGAGCTTCATCACGCTGTACTTGGACTCGCCCGCGGCGCGCTCTGCGTGCTTCACATGCACCTCGACGGACTTGCGCGCGTAGGTCATCGCGAGCATCGGGATGAACTTGCCGTTCTCGTGGCACAGCAGGACCGCGTCCACGACGTTCCGGCTGTAGCCGCGGAGCATGCAGCCGTAGTCGGTCATGGTCTTGCCGTTGCAGAGCTTGCGGACCATGAGGTTGACCATCTTCGAGCCGACCTTGCGGAACAGCGTGTCCTGGCGGTTTTCGCGGATGGAGCCGACGACGTCGTAGCCCTCGCGCAGTTTTTCCAGGAGCTTATGGATCTCCTCCGGCGGGTTCTGCAGGTCGGCATCGAGCGTGACGACGTATTTGCCGCGCGACGTCTGGAATCCGGCTGTCACGGCGGCATGCTGGCCGAAATTCGAGGTCAGGATCACGCCCACGATGCGCGGGTCCTTCTGCGACGCCTCGATGATCATTTCCATGCTGCGGTCGGCGCTGCCGTCGTCCACGAGGATGATCTCGGTCGTGCAGTCCAGCTTGTCGCATGCCGCGGTCGTGCGGGCGATGAGCTCGGTCAGGTTTTCCTCCTCGTTGTAGACCGGAATGACGAGGGAGAGTTCGATTTCGGGCGTTGTCATGGTTGCGTGGTCCCTTCTGCGCCGTCCGCTTCGGCGGGCTGAGCATTGGATTTGGGTCTTGAATAGAATATCACGACTTGTTTTTCAGTCAGTTTGTCGAGCTTGCGCTGAAGTTTTGCGTTTTCGGGGTCGGCGGCCAGGGCGGCTTTAAGCCGTCTCTCCCGGCGCAAGGCCGGCTCGCTGAGTCCGGAGCCATCACAGTAACAGATATCCGTCAGATACCTGTACATCGGGGAAGACGTGGGGTAATTCCTCGGTTCGGGCGAGTTGTTCTGGTATTCCATGATGTGCCGCACCCATTCTCCGCGCGTGATCACCATGCCGCCGTGTTCCTTCACTTCATGCAGAAACTCCATGAACTCCTCCGGGCCCTTGATGTCGACCGTGTCGGAAATGAACGTGCGGTTGGAGTCGTCAAGCTTCTCCAGCGAGAACATCTTCACCGGCGCGGGAAGATCCAGGTAGAACGCCAGTTCCGCGCCATTGGACGAACCGAAAAACGCCACACGGTTGATATAGTCCGGGTCCTTCGCAAGAATCTCCTTCAGCAAGGCGGCCTGCTCGCGCAGGAAGGGGGCGGCCGGTTCGATGGATTTGGTCCGGCTCAGCTGCGGGATCAGGAAGGAGAAGACGGTGAACAGGACGAACGCCACGAACGGGACCACACGGTTCAGAGGATCGGTGGCGGGCGCGAAAACGCCCTCGGCATTCTCCTGTTTGAGTTTCTTCCGCGAACGTCGCCAGAAAACCAGAAACCCGATCCCGACGATGAGGGCGAACGGAGCAAGGACAGTGGACAGCAAAATGTCCAGTTCCCTTCTGTCAATCGGGATAAACTGCAGAGGGCTGGTCCTCCCGGTAGCCAGTCCGATGAAGTCGAGGAAGGTGATCCCCGGAGTCAGGACGGCAAACACGATCAGGAGGATGGCGGCCGCCGGAATCAGCGCGTCCACGAGCTTCGCGAATCTGTCAGTAATTTTTCGCAGGAAAGACCAACCCTCCTGCGGCTGGGAGAACCACGCGGCGGTGAAGAGCGCGCACCACGGCACGATCGGCAGGATGTAGTACGAACGGCGCGACCGCGAGGCGGAGAACAGGATAAAGATGAACACCATCGAGGCGAACAGCCACAGCGTGTCCTTCGAGCACGGCTTGCGGGAGGACAAGTCCTCCACAGAAGCAGTGCCTTGCTTCGCAACGGCACGGATGAGCCCGTGGACATAATCGATGACCGCGAAGATGAAGAAGGGCGTCCACGGGATCATCAGGCGCGGCAGATACAGGAAATACACGTAGAACGGGTCTTTGTTGTGGTCCCACGGATTGAACACGCGCATCAGGTTCTCGCGGAAGACCAGCACGATCCCGCTCGCGCCGTAATGCTCCGAGGTCAGCGCCTCCAGCACGAACGGCACGGCGTACAGGCAGAGGCCGCCGAGGAAGAACGCGAGGAAGAATTTCCAGTTCAGATGCACACGGAACGATTTCCGGACGACGCAGTCGATGAGCGCCAGGGCGGGCGGGATGACGAATGCGGGCAGCCCCTTGGTCTGCGCACCGACCGCACAGCAGCTCCAGAACGCGAAATACGCCCAGAAGGACGGCGTTTCCCGGTGGTGCAGGTACACCGTAACCGCCATCACGATGAAGACCGTCTGCTCCATGTCCGCCTCGGCGAGGCGGCCCCACACGATAAACGAATACGTGCTGAGCAGGATCCAGCCCGCCAGATACGCCGTGCGCTCGGAATAGAACTTGCGGGCGACGGAAATGATGCAGGCGAGTCCGGCCAGCGCGAAAAGTGCACTCGGGAGACGGACGGAAAGCTCGGTGACGTGTCCGCCCGCGAGCTTCGAGACGACCGCGGCGAACCAGTAGCTGACGAGCGGCTTGTCGAAGTACGCCTGGCCGTTGATGCGCGGATGCAGCCAGTCGCCGGTCATAAGCATTTCGCGAACGACCTCGAACCAGCGGGCTTCCGAGCGGATGGCGGGGTAGATGCCGAGTCCGAGGAAAAGGACGAAGCAGGCGAAGACCCAGAATGTGATCCACTTCGCATTTTTGCGAATCGAGGGGATCAGCGTGTCGCTGCACTCCTGAAACCGCATCATGTCGAACCCGCCCGCCATGCAGTCTTACCTCACTTCGCCAGAATCTCTTTGCAGGTATCGATCACGTCGTCGACGTCGGCGTCGGACATGCCGGGGAAGAACGGCAGCGAGAAGATGCGTTCGCTGTTCCACTCGGTGTTCGGCAGTGTTCCCGCCGGAACGGGGCAGTTTTCGCGGTAGTATTTCTGGCCGTGGACGCAGCGGAAATGCAGTCCGGTGCCGATGTTGCGCTTCTTGAGCTCGGACATGAAGTCATCGCGCGTAATGCCCGTCTTGTCGATGTCCAGGCGTACGACCATCAGGTGGTAGGAATCCTTGTACTCGTAGGCGGGCTGCGCCAGCGGGATCAGCTCGGGGATGTCCGCGAGGCGTTCGCGGTAGAGCGCGGCGAGATGCCCGCGTTCGGCGTTCATGCGGTCCACACGAGTCAGCTGGGTGATGCCCAGGACCGCCTGCATGTCCGGCATGTTGAACTTGAATCCGGGTTCGACCACCTGCGCCTGCGGAGCGCGGCCCATGGTCTGACGGTCGTAGGCGTCGACGCCGAGGCCGTGGAATTTGAGGCTGCGGACGCGGTCGGCGAGCGCCGCATCGTCCGTGGCGAACATGCCGCCCTCGCCCGTGGTGATGTTCTTGATCGGGTGGAACGAGAACATCACGTGCCCGTGCTTGCCAACGCGTTCGCCCTTGAACTCGGCGCCGAGCGCGTGCGCGGCATCTTCGATGAGCACGATGTTATGTTTGGCGGCAACGGCACGGATTTTGTCAAGCTCCAGCACGCCGCCCGCGAAATGGACCGGGACGATCGCCTTCGTACGCGGCGTAATCGCCGCCTCGATCGCGTCCGCCGTGATCATAAGCGTGTCGCGGTCGCAGTCGACGAAGACCGGCTTCGCGCCGTACAGGGAAGCGACGTTCGGCAGGGAGACCCACGTCATGGAGGGCGTGATGACCTCGTCGCCGGGCTTCAGGCCGAGCGCGCGGAACAGCACCTGCATGACGGACGTCTCGGACGTCATCGGGATCGCGTGCTTCGCGCCGGTGTAGGCGCAGAAAGCCTTTTCGAATTCGGCGTTCTTCGGGCCGGTGGTGATCCAGCCGGAACGCAGCACATTGGCGACCTCGGAAATCTCCCATTCCTGGATCGATGGCTTGGAGAAAGGCAGAAATGTTTCGCGCATAAAATAGTATCCTGTCTAATTTGTTGCGTAGTACTTATATAATATAGCTCTGTAATTGAAGATATGCAAGCGCGCCCGCGCGAATCGCGGCAAAAAAAACGGAAAAGATTGCATGGCAGCGCCGAATGGATCGGAATCCGTCGGGAAAAGACGCACGGACACGAAAAAAGACGGCACACCGGGGAGGGCATGCCGTCTTGCGGAATCAGTTCGGGAGAGGTCAGGCTTTGACCGGCTCGTCCTTCTTCGCGTCTTCCGGGCCTTCGGAGGAGATGTTGCGCTCTTC
The DNA here is from genome assembly GCA_900320095.1 of uncultured Lentisphaerota bacterium. Classification (GTDB taxonomy): domain Bacteria; phylum Verrucomicrobiota; class Lentisphaeria; order Victivallales; family UBA1829; genus UBA1732. The sequence continues at coordinate 58,110 of ONQZ01000004.1, read as the reverse complement.
CTTGTGCCAGTAGGCGGTGATCATCGGGGAGACGAAGATGGAGGAGTAGCAGCCCGCCACGTTGCCGATCAGGATGACCGCCACGAAGTCGCGGATGCCGTCGCCGCCGAAGATCAGCTGGCAGATGAGGACCAGCATGACGCAGACGGAGGTCAGGATGGTACGGGCGAGCGTCTGGTTCAAGCTCAGGTCGACGATCTGGAAGTAGCTGAGGCCCTTGCGCGTGGCGAGGTTCTCGCGCTGGCGGTCGAAGATCACGATGGTGTCGTTGACCGAGTAGCCGATCAGGGTCAGCAGCGAGGCGACCACCTGCAGCGAGATCTGGCCGCCGAAGAGGAGGTACAAGCCGGTCGCCACGATCACGTCGTGGATCAGGGCGATGTTCGCGGCGATGGAGTACGAGAACTGGAAGCGGATGACCATGTAGATGATCATGCCGATCATGGCGCAGATGAGCGCCTTGATGGCGGAGCGGGTGAACGCCGCGCCGATGAGTGCGCCGAGGGTGGACTCGGAGAGCTTGGTGAGCTTCACGTCGGGATACGCTTCGTCGAGCTTCCGGATCAGCGTGTCGGCGTTCTCCTGGGAGACATTGCCGGTGCCGCGGTCGCGCACGACGAGCTCCAGCACACTCCTGCCGTCGACGTTCTCCTCGTCGGTGATCTTCTTGTAGGTGGCCTTGGCGTCGTAACCTTCCTTCTCCAGGACCTTTTCGATCTCAGTGGCGGGGATCTGCGCCATGGTCTTGTCTTTCGGGACGTAGCTGACGATCAGCTGGGTGCCGCCCGTGAAGTCGATACTGAGGGCGTCGCGTCCGCGCACAAAGATCGTGACGAGCGAGATGAGGATCAGGCAGGCGGAAATGCCGAATCCGACGAAACGGAACTTGATGAAGTCGAAGTGCGGATGCGGCAGGAACATCATCATGTTGATCTTCTTGATCTTCAGCGGGAGCATCAGGAAGAACTCGAAGAGCAGGCGGGACAGGAAGACCGCCGAGAACATGGTGGTGAAGATGCCGATGACCAGCGTCATGGCGAAGCCCTTGATCGCGCCGGTGCCCTGCCAGTAGAGGATGGCGCCGGTGAAGAGCGTCGTCACGTTCGAGTCGAAGATGGCGGAGAAGGCGCGGTCGAAACCGGTCTTCACGGCGTAGTCGAGCGACTTGCCGGCGTCCTGTTCCTCGCGGATGCGTTCGTAGATCAGGACGTTGGCGTCGACCGCCATGCCGAGGGTCAGGATGATGCCGGCGATGCCGGGGAGCGTCAGGGTCACGTCGAACGCCGCCATGGCGCCGAGCAGCACGCCCGTGTTCACGAGCAGGGAGATGTTCGCGACGAGGCCGGCGAGGCGGTAGTAGATGAGCATGAAGATCATCACGAGGACCGTGCCGAGAAGACCGCTGTAGATACTCTTGCGGATGGTCTCCTGGCCGACCGTGGCGTCGATGTCGGAACGGGACGCAATCGTGATCACGAAGGGCAGGCTGCCGCTCTTCAGGGCGTCGGACACGCTCTTGGCTTCGTCCTGGGAGAAGGAGCCGGTGATGCGCGCCGTGCCGCCGTCGATCTTGGAGAGCAGGGTCGGCGCGGAGTAGAGCTGGCCGTCGAGCACGATGGCGAGGCGTTCGCCGACGTGCTTGCCGGTGACTTCGCCGAACTGCACGGTGCCGGCGGTGTTGAAGAACAGCAGGATCTCGCGCTGGCCGAACTCGTTCATGGTCACGTAGGAATCCTTGATGTTGTCGCCTTCCATCTGGACGGTCGTCTCAACAAGGGTATAGTCCGTGTACAGGTTGTTGTGGTCGTCGCGGCGTTCCTCGGCGAGGAATTCGGCCTCGGACGGGGTGTCGGGATAGGAATCCGGATCGCCGCCCGCGGCGAGGTACGCCATGAACTTCGGCACCTCGGAGTCGTTGTTCGGGTGGACGAGGCGGAATTCAAGTTTCGCGGAACGGAGAATCAGCTTTTCAAGGTTGGCGCGGTCGTCGGAGTTGACGGACGGAACACGCACGGAGACGAATTCCTGACCGGCGGGGGAGATTTCCGTTTCGAAGAAGTTCTGCGCTTCCAGACGCTTGCGGAGCGTTTCGATGGCGTTGTCGCGGAACGAATCGAACTGCGAACTGTCCATCTCCTTGTCGGCCTGCAGGTGCAGGAGGAATTCGGCGCCGCCGTTGAGGTCGATGCCGAGGCGGATCGCGCCGGAGGCGTTCTTGCGGACCAGGGAGATCACGTCGCCGTTGTTCTGGAGCTTCTGCGCCTTCACGATGTTCGGCTTCACGAAGTGGACGAGGTCGACGGAAAACGCGGCGGAACCGTCCTCGGACGGCATCTTGATCTCGCGGGCCGCGGCTTCGAGGGCGGTGGAGGGATACAGATACTTGATCTTGTCTTCCTGCTGCAGGGCTTTCGCGCGTTCGACCACCTTCTGGACGGTCGGGTCGGCAGGATCGGCGAGCAGTTTGTTGAACGTCTCGTAGAAATCGCTCTGCTTCAGCGGGAACATCGCCGCGACGAACACGGCGATCACCGCCAGCGCAAAGACGCAGTAAATGGCGAATGTGCTCTTGCTGTTCTTCATTTCTTCGTCACCTCGGCTTTCGTCGTGTCGGCGGCGCCATCGGCGGGCGTGATGACCTGCGCGACGGCGGAACGGGAAATGGCGATCTGGACGTTGTTCGCGACCTTCAGCATGAACTGGTCCTTCTGGACTTCGGCGATCTCGCCGATGATGCCGCCGCTGGTCATGATCTTCGTGCCCTTGCGGATCGAGTTCATCATCTCTTCGCGTTTCTTCTTTTCCTTGCTGCTGGTGCGCATGGATATCGCGATCATGACGCCGATCAGGATGATGAACGGGATCATCATCATGCCGGAGGACGGAGGCGGAGCCTGCTGCTGTCCGGCTTCAGGAGCGGTGGCGCCGGTCTGAGTCGAGGTGGTTTCTGCGGCAGGAGCGGCGGCGGTCGCGGTCACGGCACCGTCGGCGGCCTGCGCGAAAACGACAAAGGAAGTGTTTGCCATGTTCAAGACTTTCTGTTATGTTGAAGCTGAAATTGTATGCGTAAAACTATAATATACACCCATTTTCCGAAGAAACAAGAATTTTTCCCGAAAAAAAGCGGATTTCTTTATAAAAAGAATACGCAAACAGGTGTTGCAGGCTTTGGCCCGATCAAATGAAAACCCGATGCGCCGAACCGCTGGAAACTGCCGGCGGCAAGCTGTTTTGTTCGGGGAAAGGCAAAACCGGATGGAATCAGACAGAAAACATGGAAAAATGCCTCAAGTTTCAGTTAAAAGGAACTTGTTTTAACTGAAACTTGCGTGTATGCGCGGGAAAGGCTGTTTTATGGCGCTTTGCGACCCTTCGGACCTTCAAACAGACGTGTTTTCAGCAAAGGAAGAAAGACGAGGTGAAATGAAGCGGATTTGAAGTGTCAAATCCTTTCCTGAGCCAATAAAGTCAAGTTTCAGTTAAAAGGAACTTGTTTTAACTGAAACTTGCGCGTATGCGCGGGAAAGAGCATTCAAAGGCTTTCGCATTTGCTCACACATATGCACGGGAAGGGGGGTTTGCCTCAAACGGGTCTGATAGCGATGAAAAGCCCAGTCCGGCTTACTTTCCGGATTTTTTCACGGCGAATTTCGGGGCCAGGACGACTGCGCCGAGCCATGGCAGCCGGAGCGTGATGAACTGTTTCTGACCGTGGTATTCGCCGGGCGACGAGACCATCTTCTGCCCGTTCAGCAACCCGGTCCCGCCGTATTCCTCGCGGTCGGTGTTGAACACCTCGACCCATTCGCCGGGGAGCGGGACGCCTATGTTGAAATCGTCGCGCACGACCGGGGTCAGGTTCAGGATCACGACGAGCGGCGCCTTGCGTTTCTTGTCCCAGCGAATGAAGGAATAGACGGATTGCTTGAAGTCGCCGCCGTCGAGCCACTGGAATCCGGCGGGCGTGAAGTCGTCTTCCCACAGCGCCGGCTGGCCGAGGTAGAACCTGTTCAGGTCGGCGACCATGTGATGAACGGAATCGTGCGCCGGGTATTTGAGCAGGAGCCAGTCGACCGACTGGTTGTTGCAGTTCCACTCGATCACCTGCGCGAACTCGCCGCCCATGAAGATGAGCTTTTTGCCCGGATGCGTCGCCATCAGGACGTACATCGCGCGCAGGTTGGCGAACTTCTGCACGTAGTCGCCGGACATGCGGCCGAAGAGTGAGAGTTTCCCGTGGACGACCTCGTCATGGCTGAGCGGCAGGATGAAGTTTTCGGAGAACGCGTAGCAGATGGAGAACGCGAGCTGGCCGTGGTGGTAGCTGCGGTAGATCGGGTCCAGCTTGAAATAGTCGAGCGTGTCGTGCATCCAGCCCATGTTCCACTTGAACGTGAATCCGAGGCCGCCGAGGTAGAGCGGACGTGAGACGCCGGGCCAGGAGGTGGATTCCTCGGCGATCATGGAAATGCCGGGATAGAGCTTGTGCGCGAGCTCGTTCAGGTGGCGGATGAACGCGATCGCCTCGAGGTTTTCGCAGCCGCCGTACTGGTTCGGGATCCACTCGCCGTCGTTGCGCGAATAGTTGAGGTAGAGCATGGAGGCGACAGCGTCGACGCGGAGGCCGTCGGCGTGATACTGGCCGAGCCAGAAAAGCGCGCTGCCGATTAGGAACTGCCGCACCTCGTTGCGCCCGAAATTGAAGATGTACGTGCCCCAGTCCTTCTGTTCGCCCTTGCGCGGGTCGGCGTGCTCGTAGAGTGCAGTGCCGTCGAACCGTCCGAGCGAGAAGGTGTCGCGCGGAAAATGAGCGGGGACCCAGTCCAGGAACACGCCGATGTTATGTTCGTGCATGTAGTTCATGAACCAGGCGAAATCCTCCGGCGAACCGTAGCGCGCGGTCGGCGCGTAGAATCCGGTCACCTGATACCCCCACGACTGATCGAGGGGATGCTCCATCACGGGGAGCAGTTCCACGTGCGTGTAGCCCATCTTCTGAACGTAATCGGCGAGCGCGACGGCAAGTTCGCGGTAGTTGTTGAACGTTTCCTTCACCTCGGGCAGCTTCAGCCCGGGGCCGCCCCACGTGCCGAGGTGCACCTCGTAGATGTTCATGGGGCTGTCTACCGGGTTCGTCGCGGCACGCTTCTTCATCCAGGCATCGTCGGTCCACTGGAACGGTTCCGCCTGCGCGATGATGCCGGCGTTGTTCGGACGCAGCTCGGTCCTCTGCGCATACGGGTCGAGCTTCAGGACGATGGAACCGTCCGAGCCCTTTACCTCGAATTTGTACACGTCGCCCGGTTTGAGGCCGGGGATGAAGAGCTCCCAGATGCCGGAAAGCCCGAGCATGCGCATCGGATGCCGCCGTCCGTCCCAGCAGTTGAAGTCGCCGACCACGGAAACGCGCTGTGCGTTCGGCGCCCAGACCGCGAACGAAACGCCCTCGACTCCGCCGAGATTCCGGACATGCGCCCCCATCACGTCGTAAACGCGCTGGTGTTCGCCCTGGTTGAAGAGGTAAATATCCATCTCGCCGAGCGTGGGCAGGAAACAGTACGGATCCGCCGAAGTGAACGTGCTGTCCGGGTATTGTTTCTCGACCTGATACGCAAACAGATTCTTTCTCCTCGCAAAGAAGCAGGTAAAGATCCCCTGTTCATTCTCCTTCGTCATCGGATACCGTTTGTTTCCGGCGATGACCGTGGCGGATTCCGCCTCGGGATCATACACGCGGACCACAACTCCGCCGGAGACCTGATGCATTCCGAGGAATTCGTACGGATTGCGGCAGGATCCCCTGAGTATCTCGTTCATGACCGCGTTTTCCTGCGTATCGGGAAGTTTTTTCATGGGAAACGTCCTCCTGTAAGGCGGATGATCACTTGGCGTTCAGAAAGAACAGGATGAAGTAGAAGACGAAGGAATTGACGATCAGGCTGTCGACAAGGTCGAAAAGTCCGCCGATGCCGGGCAGAAAATGACCGGAATCCTTCACGTTGCAGGTGCGTTTCAAACTGGATTCCGCCAGGTCGCCCACCATGCCGCCGAAGAACAGCAGAACGCCGATGACCGTCATCTTGAAGTAGCCGTAGCCGTCCCACCATTCGTAGCCGTTGCGCTGGTCGGAGCAGATCGTGTAGATCGCAAGCGTGACCGCCACGGAGAAAACAAGTCCGCCATTGAGGCCCTCCCACGATTTCGCCGGACTGATGGAAGGCACGAGTTTGTGGTTCTTTCCGTGCGAAATCGTATTGCAAAGCGATCCGGTGAGGTACGCGCCGATGTCGCCGCTCTTCGTGCCGAGGATGAACATCAGAAATGTCGCCGGGATGTTTCCGTGGAAATTGTAGGTGAAATAGATTCCGCAAATGAGTTTGAGCGCCATGGAGAACAGAAAGAACACGGCGAAACCGTTGATCGCGGCCTGCAGCGCTTCATTGTTCTTGTTCGTCGAGAGCACGATCATCCAGAAAACGAACGCGAAGAACACGAAATCCGAGATGCCCCACCAATATGGCAGAACCGCGTGCACCTCAAGAAATCTGTCGATCTGAACGACCGTAAAGATCACGATCATCACGAGCGCGGAGGAAATGAACCATTTGAGCCCCTTGAACTGCTTCGGGCCGTTCAGCATCCCGCAGCATTCCCACGAGGCGCCGAAGCCGAGGAAGGCGCAGAGGACCGTGAAGAACCATTTTCTGGCGTCATACGGAAGAAAAACCGCTCCCGCCAGAAGTGAGAGAAGGATGACGGAACTGAACGTGCGTTTAGCAAGCGTGGACATAGGTTATCTGCCTCCGAATCTGCGTTTCCGGCCGTAATAAGCCTGGACCGCCTTGTCGAACTCGTTGATGTCGAAATCCGGCCATAAGGTCTTCGTAAAATAAAACTCGCTGTAGGATATCTGCCACAGCAGGAAATTGCTCACGCGCTCCTCGCCGCTGGTTCGGATCAGCAGGTCGGGATCCGGCACTTCGGGGAGATACAGATGATCCGCCACCGTCTTTTCCGTGATGTCTTCAGGTGAAAGCGTACCATTTTTCACTTCATTCGCAATCGCTTTCACGGCATCCGTGATCTCCATGCGCGAACCGTAGTTGAGCGCGAGGATGAATGTGCGCGTAAAATCTTTCGCAGTTTCGCGTTTGACCTTGTCAAGACGGACACGGCACGGTTCCGGCAGTGCGGAAATGTCGCCCGCCGTAAGCAGGCGGACCTTTTCATTCAGCAGGACTTCGAGGTTGTCGTCGAGAAACTGCGCCAGAATATTCATCAGCGCGTCGACTTCCTCTTTCGAGCGCTTCCAGTTTTCCGTGCTGAACGCGTACAGCGTGACATAGCGGATGGACTCGTAGCGCGAGATATAGTTCATGAAATCTACCACACGGTTCGCGCCCGCCAGGTGGCCTTCCTTGCGTTCAACTCCGTGCTGCGCCGCCCAGCGTCCGTTGCCGTCCAGAATAACGGCTACATGCTTGAGTTCATTCGCCTGCGCCATAGAACCTTTCCTCCAGCATCATCGCCAAAGCGTGGTAGATGGGCAGATGGTATTCCTGCACGCGGTATGCTTCACGCGCCGGGACATCCAAAATAAAATCGGCGTATTTTCTGCACACGCCTTCCTCGTTGTTCCCGGTCAGGAGATAGGTGGAAATTCCGAGCACACGCGCCACTTTGAAGAGATTCAAAATATTTTTCGCGTTGCCGGAAGTCGTGATCCCGAGCACGGCATCGCCCTTCTTACCGAAGATATACAGCTGCTGGGCGTAAGTCATGAGAGGATCGACATCATTGGTGTACGCCGACGCAAGCGCCGGATGACCGTTCAGGGAAATGGCGCGGAACCCTCTCTGAAGCCGTTCCGGATAGTTTTCGCCGGGATAGGCGGCTTCCAGAGCTTCGCCGAGTTCGGACGGGATATGCCGGCGGCTCAGGAATCCTTTTCCAAGCTCGGCAATAAAATGTTCTGCGTCTGAACAACTTCCGCCATTTCCGCAGATAAATAGCGTTTTGTCCTTGAAAAAAACGTTTTCCAGGTTAAAATATAATGTATGGATTTTTTCCGCCGTGTCCCGGAGATCGGGATACCGGGCCAGAAGAGTATCCATGTGCTTCTTGACATTGTTGTTCATATCCATGTTCGTCACCTGCCAACAGGGGTTAAATAAAAATCCACAGTGTTAATAGAACACCGTTTCCGAACAAAGTCAAACCATTTTGTGAACATCTTCCGAAAAAAGTGTTTGAAGCGGGAACGAAGGGTTGTTGACATATTGACAGCCCCTATTCCTATTACATTTGCTCAATTCAGGTTAAAATCATATCAGAAACCAATCTCAATAACTTTTCCGGGCGGCACAGAAAAGTCCGCCGGAAGATCGGAGGCAACCCACCATGAAAATCAAGATTTCCAGAGAGACCATGCTCAAGGCGCTGCAGAAGGTCGGCAATATCATCAATACGCGCAATACCCTCCCCGTGCTTTCCAATATCCTGTTCGAGGCGGCCGACGGCAAGCTCAAACTCACCGGCACCGACCTTGAGATCCGCATGGAAACGGTCGTCGACGCCGAGGTCATCGAGGCCGGCGAGACCACACTTCCCGCCAAGAAGATGCTCACCCTCGTTTCCAAGTTCCGCGGCGACTTCATCGAGATCGAAAGCGGCGACAACTTCCACTCCACGATCAAGTGCGGCACCGCGTCCATCATGCTCCTCGGCCTCAATCCCGCCGATTATCCGAAGAAGGACGAGGTCAAATTCATCCGTTCCTTCTCCATGAAGCAGGCGGACATGGCGGTTATCATCGAACGCATCGCATACGCCGCCAGCCTCGAAGATTCCCGCAAGGTCCTGCAGGGCATCCTGTTCTCCGTCCGCGACGGCAAATTCACCGCGGTCGCCACCGACGGCAAACGCCTTGCCCTTTGCGAAAAAGTCTTCGAAGAGCTTCCCGAAGGTTCCGAGGGCGATATCATCATCACCCAAAAGGCCGCGAACGAGCTCAAGCGCCTCCTCGAAAAGGAAGGCGAAGTCGCGATCAACATCGCCGAAAACCAGGTCGTGTTCGAGGTCGGCGCATCCGTGATCACCTCCAAGCTCATCGAAGGCAACTACCCGAACTACCGCCAGGTCATTCCGGCTTCCTTCAAGCAGACCGTGACAGTCTCCTGCGAAAGCGTGATCTATGCGCTCGAACTCATCTGTGTGACCCTCGCGGAAAGCGGTTCGCCGAAAGTCTCCCTCACGTTCAAATCGGACAGCATGCTCTTCGAAACGAACAGCAACATCGGCGAAGGCCGCGAAAGCGTGCCCATCCAGTACGACGGCGAGGAGATGTCCGCTTCGTTCAACTCGAACTTCTTCCTGGATCCCTTCAAGCACATCCAGGTCGACAACGTGTTCATCAAGGTGAACGACGTCATGAGCCCGATCGCGATCGAAAGCGGCGACGGCTTCCTGTATGTCATCATGCCGATGAGGAACAAATAAGAACAGCAAGTCATGCAGCGCAACAGTACGGTCGGAGAAAGTGATCGTGCTGAAACAATGTGCTGAAAGTCCTGCCGTAAGCTCAAACCGTGCATGCGGCGGGACTTCCGTATTCAATCACTTCATTTTCAGTAATCTTTTCGCGGGGACTTCTCCATGGTAAATTCGCTGGTTCTGCAGAATTTCCGGTTGTTCGAATCGGTGTCCCTGCGTTTTGAGGCACCGACGGTGTTTCTCTGCGGATCGAACGGCCAGGGAAAGACCAGTCTGCTGGAAGCGTTGTTTTATCTCGCGAATCTGAGGTCGTTCCGTACTTCGCGCACCTCGGAAATGATAAAAATTCATGCGCCGTCCGCGATCGTCGGAGCTTCCGTTTCATTCCGGGACTGGTCGCGCCAGCTCGCGGTCGAGCTCGGCGAGACACGGAAACTGGTCGTGGACGGAAAACATGTCCCGCGTGCCAGCGAGTTCGCCGGTTCGTTCAATACGGTCACGTTTCTGCCGGACGATCCGGAAATCATCACCGGGCGGTCCCAGGTAAGAAGAAAATTTCTCGATATGTTCATTTCCATGCTGGACCATGGATATTTTACCGCGCTGCAGGCGTATTATAACGGGGTCAAAAACAGAAATTGTCTGCTTCGGATGAAGGATACGAACAACGATGTGATCCGGTCGTATCATCCGGCGCTCGCAAAATACGGCGCGGAGATCGTCCAGGCGCGTGAAATCCACCTCAGAATCTTATCGGATTTCATGCGGAACATCATGGCGGAACTGAAGCCGGAACTCGCCGATCTGCAGTTGAAATTGAAGACGGTTCATGAGCTTTCCGATCCGAAAATCTTTGAGGAAAAACTCGAACGGAATCTGGAAAAAGACAGACTGAACGGATACATGACAACCGGACCGCATCTTGACGATTTCGATTTTGTCGCAGATGGAAAATCCTTGAAATTGTACGGTTCCCGCGGACAGTGCCGCGCGACATCGTTCGCGCTGAAGGAAGCGGAATTCGATATCGTCAAAAATCATTCGATGTCAAAGGATAATACAGTCGTTATCGTGGATGATGCCACCGGCGATCTTGACAAAAAGACGCAGGAAGCATTTTATCATAAGATATCGGAAGCAAAACAGGTATTCTGTTCCTTTACGGAAATACCCGATAATCCTCTGACGCAATATTCACAAATCGTACATATTACAGCCGGACGCGCTGTTTAAGCAAGACAGGAGAAACAATATGGCATCCTACAATTCCATCATCTGCCGTTACAACGAGATCGCGACAAAAGGAAACAATCGCAGCATGTTTGAAAATGCGCTGATCCGCAATATGAAACGCATGACGAAAGACCGTGTTCCGGGTCTGAATTATGTGAAAATGCGCGGCCGTATTTTCATACATAAAAACGAATTTGAGGTTTTCACGGACGAGGAACAGGAGTATCTGAAAGAACGCCTGAGAGACTGTTTCGGCCTGGATTCGTTTTCTTTCTGTATCGAGGGGGAACGCACCATCGAAGCCGTTCTGGATCATATTAAGAATGCCGTGAAACCGTTGTTCGAACAGAAACTTGAGACTCTCGGTCGTCCAGTGAAATTCCGGACGCGCGCACGGCGTTCCGACAAGAGTTTTCCGTTGCGTTCCAAAGAGATCGAAATCGAAACAGCTTCCATGATCGAAGAAATGTTCGGGGAGGATAAGATCCAGGTCGACCTGATGAATCCGGATATTTCCATCGGCGTCGAGATACGCGAAAAGAATTCCACGATCTTCCTCGAAACGGTCAAGGCGCGCGGCGGCCTTCCGGTCGGCTCCAATTCTCCGCTGCTCGGCATGCTTTCCGGCGGGATCGATTCGCCGGTGGCGTGCGCGATGGCGATGAAACGCGGCTGCCGGATGGACTTTCTTACGTTCCACAGTTATCCATATACGCCGATCGAATCCGTCACGAAAGTCTGGCGTATCGCGAAGATCATCAACAGGTTCCAGCCGCACGGCGTGCTGTATGCCTGCAATCTTTCCGAGGTTCAGAAACTCATCCGCGACAACTGCGATCCGAAATTCCGCACCGTCCTGTACCGGCGCATGATGATGCGCATCGCCTCGAAACTCTGCAGAAAGCATAATCTGTACGGGATCGTGACCGGCGAGGCGATCGGTCAGGTCGCCAGCCAGACGGTCGTGAACATGTCCGTGATCGACCGTGCCGTGCCGGATCTGATCGTGCGTCCACTCTGCGGCATGGATAAACTGGAGACGATCGCCCGTGCGGAAGACATTGGAACATTTGACATTTCCATCGAACCTATGGCGGACAGCTGCACGGTCTTTGCACCGCCTTCTCCTGTCATTCATGCCAAGCTTCATTTTGTGGAGTTCGAGGAATCGAAGATACCCGACATGGACGCGGCGATACAGAAGGCTTTTGATGAGATCAAGCTGGTGACGGATGACGGTTTGACCGACATTCCGTCACACGATATAAATGATTGAAAATCAGTGAAATGACGATATGACGGACGAATCAGACGGTTTGTCCGTCATTTCTTTTATATTGATTATCAAATACTTGACAAATTATCTGTCAGAATCAACGGATATTCCCGCTATTCCTTGAAAATCAGTTTATTCATTCATTTTGTCATTTCTTTTTTTATATATTCTTATCTTATTTAAATAATCAGCATATTATCATTCTATCTCAATTTCGAAATAAATATAAAGCGATTTAATCGCTCTGTCTTATCATTGAAAACAGTATTATCTATTTTCAGTTTTGTTTTTAATATAAAATCTTATTTCAATATTTTTTTCTCTTATTTCACTTTTAATTTTATATTTATCATATCTATTAAAACTTATCTATGAACAATAAATCACAATCTGCCTGTTTTCTCTTTTTTTCTTGAAAAAGCGGTTACAGGGTGTATATTTATGGAATACTATCGAAAAGCCTTTTCATTCGAACGTGTGAGGAGTTTTCATGCCTCAAGATCATACATCCGACGAGCCGCGTTCTCTGCACCGGTCCAAATTGCGCCGCATTTCGTGCATGTCCTTCCTGTTCCTGGCCATGTTCATCGGCTCCGTGATACTTTACCTGCTGCCGTGGCGCATCATCTGCAATCTCGGCGTACCGTTCGTTCCGGTTCGCGCCCGCTTCAGTTTCCGGCTTTTTCCGGAAGACCTCGAACGATACCAGGATTTGAGGTACGAAGAGATTTTCTCCTCATTCCCGTTCTACCTCATCCATGACCGGCGCCCGAAAACGACGGCTTGGCCCTTCCCGGACGATTATCTGGCGGGTCCGCACCACATGCCGTATCCTTCCCCGGAGTATCTTGATTCCGGCGATCCTCCCAGCAGGACACTATGGGTGGTCCCGGAGGACACGGTCGAATTCGAGGTGCCGGAAGGCGTCGCGCACATCGGCGCGAAAGCGTTTTGGAAATGTACGCAGCTGAAACGCGTTACGCTGCCTTCTACGCTGGTTTCCATCGGCGAGGGGGCTTTTGCCGGGTGCACGAGCCTGAAACGCATCAGGATCCCGGACAATGTGCTGGTGATCGGAAAGCATGCGTTCCACGGGTGCACGGCGTTGTCGGACGTCCGCATGCCCGCCAATCTTGCCGGACTCGGTTATCATGCGTTTCAGGACTGCACCTCGCTGAAGATGATCGCGCTGCCGCATACGCTCCGCCGGTGCGACGGCAGTGCTTTCGCGGGGTGTTCCGCCCTGAGATCCATTGATACCTTCGGTCCGATCCCGGAGAGTGTCCCCGCCGTGGATGAAACCCTTCGAAAACTCCTTCTCGAACACGATTTGAATCCTTATGCCGCCAAATTCGAATTTCCCGGCAGTTCCACGCTGAAATATGCCTCGATCCCGGTCGGGATCCAGTCGGTCTCGTTCAAAAACTGCATACGGCTGGAGGAGGTCGTAGTGGCGCGGGACGCCTCGCTGGAGGGGTTCGACGGATGCCTCAGTCTGCTCCGCGTCCGCACGCACAAGCAGGGCCGCAGCGGCAATCCGTCTCCGTCCGTCTGGGGATTCGGCAGATGCAGTTTTCTGAGGGATGTCGAGCTCCCGGACGTTATGCGGATCGGGGCGGGCGCGTTTGAGAGATGCGTTTCCCTGAGCCGGATCACGCTCCCGGAATCGCTGGAAGCCATCGGCGACGGCGCGTTCGAGCACTGCCGGTCCCTGGAGAAGATCCGGATCCCGGCGGGCGTAAATTTTATCGGATCCAACGCGTTTGCTGAGGACGTACGTCTGACCGAGGTGGAAATCGCCGGTGCGCCTTCCCGGATTGAACCGGATATTTTCAGGAACTGCGTCTCCCTGACGAAGTGCGAGCTTGCGGACGGGATGAATTCGATTTCGGACGGCATGTTTTCCGGCTGTAAGACTCTGAAGAGTATTCGTATCCCGGCGGGCGCGAAGACGATCGGACAAAAAGCCTTTTCTGAATGCCATCTGCTGCGGAGCGTGGAGTTCCCGGACGGCGTCGAATCTATCGGGGACAATGCGTTTTTCGCAACGAGCCTGTCCCATATCGAACTGCCGGCGAGCGTGAAGCGCATCGGAAGAAACGCGTTCGGCTGGTGGTATGCGTACGGACCGAAGGAACACAAACTCGTTTTTCACGGGGACATTGAGGATTTGGACGGGATCGGGATGCACTGGGAAAATATGGTCTTCCCGCCGGACAGCAGGTTCAAGCGGCTGGACGACGGCACGCTGTTCAATTCCGTCACGGGACGCCTGCTCGAAGCGCCGAGGGACACGGCGGGGGTTTTCACGGTGCCGGAGAATATCCGCACAATCGCGTCCAATGCGTTCGCCGGGTGTACCTTCGACCGTATCGTCGTGCCGGACACGGTAACGCATTTCGAGGACGGCGCGTTCAGCGCCTGCCGCGCCAAGGAGCTCGTGCTCCCGGACAATATGGAACGGGTCGTCGACAGGATGTTCGAAATCTGTTCCATACCGGTGATCACGATCCCGGCGGGCGTGAAGGAGATCGGGGCGGGCGCCTTCCGCGGTTGCTGGAACGTGCGGAAAGTCATCCTGCCGGACGGCCTGGAGCGCATCGGGAAAGAGGCGTTCCGGGGCTGCCACATCCGCGAGATCGACATCCCGGCGAGCGTGAAGTGGATCTCGAAAGACGCGTTTCCCTACAGCCCGGTCAATCAGTACGTTCAGGAACACTACGGGCATTTGATGACGGAGACCCCGGACACATCCGCGGAGAAAGCGGAAACTCCGCCTCAGTGATGCAGAAGTCCATCATGCCTCTTCGTGGTATTCTTTTTCCGTGTTGACGTTCCAGATGGCTTTTCTGTCGCCGCCCTGCCCCGCCAGGAGATGCTTTACGGCTTCGAACGCCGTCACCATGCTGTGGTCCATGTTGTTGTACCTGTGCTGGCCGTTGCGGCCGATGCAGTACAGGTTGCGGAAGGAATCCAGATATGCCGTGAGCGTGTCCATCCGGTCGTAGGTGTCGAAGTACGCCGGATACGCCTTTCTGACTTTCTCGACGTGATAGTCGCGGACAGGTTCGTCCGGGTTCAGGATGCCCATTTTCACCAGCTCGGACACGGCAAACGCCTTCCATTCCTCCCCGGTCATGGACCAGAATTCGTCGCCCTCGCGGCAGAAATACTCCAGGCCGATCCAAAGGGAGTGCTCCGGGTCCCGGAGCATGTAAGGCGACCAGTTGTTGAAGATCTGGATGCGGCCGAGCCTGACGCCGGTATCCTGCACGTAGATCCAGCAGTCGGGGATGATGCCGTTCAGGGTCTTCAGCTTCGTCTCGTTGCGCAGGTTGATTCTGTCGACGAGGATGCCGATCGTCACGAAGTCGCGGTAGGGCAGCCCGGCGGCGATCTCCGCAAGCTCAGGCGGGACATCGTTCATGCCGCCGGCGAGGTCCTTCACCGGCATGGAGGAGATCACATAGTCCGCCTCGAACGACACGGTTCCAGCGGGCGTCTCGCAGACGATCTCCTTTACCAGGTCATTCTGCGTCCTGACCTGCGCGACCCGATGGTTCAAGAGAATCTCGCCGCCCATGCGCTCGATCTCGGAAGCGGCGGCTTCCCAGAGCTGGCCGGGTCCGTATTTCGGGTAGAGGAACTCGCCGATCAGGGACGTTTCGACCTTCCGGCGACCGCACGGGACGCATTTGGAAAAGACGTTTTTGAGCACGGCGGTGATGGAAAGGCCCTTCACGCGCTGCGCGCCCCAGGACGCCGAAATCTCGCGCGGATGGCGTCCCCAGACCTTTTCCGTGTACCCCTCGAAGAACATGGCGTAGAGCCTGCGCCCGAAGCGGTTGATGTAGAAGTTTTCGAGCGAGCTTTCCGGGAGCGGGCTCAGGATGGCGCGCAGATAGCTCATGCCCGCCCGGAACGCGGTCAGGAACCCGATGTTCCGGAACGTGCTCCAGTTCATTTTCGCCGGATAGTCGAAGAAGAGGTGCTTGTAGTAGATACGGGAGACGCGCGGCCTGGCAAGCATCACGCGGTCGGTCCGCTCGGGGTCGGGGCCGCCCGGCGCGAGGGAGGTTTTGCGGCCGAGGATGATGTCGTCGAACGCGGGTCTGCCCTGCAGCGGCATGAGCTCCCGCCACATGGCGTTGACCTCCGGATCCTTGGAGAAAAAACGGTGTCCGCCGATGTCCATCCGGTTGCCGTTGTGCTCGACCGTGCGCGAAATGCCGCCGACGCAGCCGGATTCCTCCAGGATGACGAGGCGGATGTTCCGGTTCGCCTGCAGGAGCCTGTATCCGGCGGTCAGCCCGGCGGGCCCGGCGCCGATGACGACGACGGTTTTCCCGTTCAGACGGTCCGCGGCCTGAGGAGGTCTTTCCTTGTTTTCGAACTGAACATCAGATTTCATGGAAGAATGCGAAGAAAACCGTTTTTGAGCTTGAAGTGGTGCGCGGCGCGGGACTCGAACCCGCATGCCTCACGGCGAAGGATCCTAAGTCCTTTGTGTCTGCCAATTTCACCAGCCGCGCCCGAGTTTTTGTGTAAACTATAATATAACATATCCCTGCCGGAGAATCAACCCCCGAATTCAAAAAAAGAGGAGCGGCGGCCCGAGGATGCGGTCGTGGCGGCAGGTCGGCATGAAGGGGGAGGATATCGCACGATTCGTTGAAAAAAGCCGGAAACGAGTTGAATTTTACGCGTTTTCGTGGTAGGTTATACTGATTCGAATGAAATCCGTCATTTTTCGATCGAGCTGAAAAGAGGTAACAGAGATGAAGATAAAACATATCGTTTCCATCGTCGGCGTATGGTTGTTTGCGGTCACGTTCCTGCTGACGGGATGCTGCGGTACGCAGGAGGGCGCGGATTCGCTTCAGGCGGTAAAGGCGCGGGGCGTCCTGCTCGTCGGGACGACCGGGGATTACTGCCCGATGTCGTACCTGAATCCGCGGACCGAAACGTATGAGGGATTCGACACGGCGCTGACGGAGGATCTGGCGGCGGGTCTCGGGGTCGGGATCCGGTATGTGCCGACCACGTGGCCGACGCTGATGCAGGATACGCTGGACCGAAAATTCGACCTCGCGATCTGCGGCATCACCATCACGGAGGCAAGGAAGGAGCAGGCGCTGATGTCCGAGGGGTATCTGGAAAACGGCAAAACGGTGCTCTGCCGGGCGGAGGACGCGGAGAAGTATGCCTCCCTCGCCGCGATCAACCGTCCCGAGGTGCGCGTGATGGAGAACCCCGGCGGCCTGAACGAGAAGTTCGCGAGGGAACACCTTCCGGACGCAGATTTGATCATCCATCCGGTCAATGAGGAGATCCCGGCGCTGATCGCCTCCGGCAAGGCGGACGTGATGATCACGGAGGTCATGGAGGCGGCGTATTATGCCGGAAAGGACGCGAGGCTGGCCGCGCCTCTGCTGGACCGTCCGTTCACGCGAGGCCAGCTCGGCGTATTGCTGCCGCGGGGAAACGAAGCGCTGCTGGAATATGTCAACGGCTTCCTCGAACAGGAACGCCGGAGAGGCAGGCTGGACGAACTGAGCGAACAGTATTTGCATCTCGGCGCACAGAAAAAGCGGACTCCGCGAAGGGTCCCGCCGCCAGTCCGGATCCCGGTTCACGCCATGCCCTGAACTTGAGCATGGCGCCGCACGGCGGAACAAAGCCGCGCGGGATGCGTTTTTCTCTTCTTCGGGTACGTTTCCGCTTGAAAAAGAATCCATTCCGTGGTATATTATTTTTTTCCGGCAAAAACTATTTTTCAATATAATACACACATCCGCGAGGTATTTTCCATGAAAATGTCCCAGTTGTTCGGCAACCGCCTGAAAGAGGATCCGGCGGACGCCACCACCTTCAGCCACAAATTCCTGGTCCGCGGGGGCTATGTCCGCCCCGTTTCCGCTGGCATCTATTCCTTGCTGCCCGTCGGCAAGCGCGTGATCGCGAAGATCGAGAACATCATCCGTCAGGAAATGGACCGCGTCGGCGGCCAGGAAGTCCTGATGCCGGTCGTGCTTCCGGCGGATCTCTGGGTCGAATCCGGCCGTTACCAGTCCGTCGGGGCCGAACTGCTGCGCTTCACGGACCGCAACAACAAGGCGATGGTGCTGGGCATGACGCACGAGGAAGCCAGCTGCCAGATCGCCCGGACCGAGATCAACAGCTACAAGCAGCTGCCCGTGATGATCTACCAGATCCAGACCAAGTACCGCGACGAGGCGCGTCCGCGCGCCGGCCTGCTCCGCGTCCGCGAGTTCACGATGAAGGACGCCTACAGTTTCCACACCTCGCAGGAGGACCTGGACGCCTACTATCAGGAGCTCCACGCCGCCTACGAACGCATCTTCCGCCGCGTCGGCATGAAGCATGTGGTCTCCATCCTGTCCAACACCGGCATGATGGGCGGCAGCGTGTCGCACGAATTCATGCTCCTGGCGGACTGCGGCGAAGACAACATCTTCCTGTCGCCGGACGGCAAGAGCTACAAGGCGAACCGCGAGGTCGCGGTGTCCGGGCTGAAATTCGAGCGAAACGGCGAAGAGCTCCCGCTCGAGAAGGTCGCCACGCCGCACAGCAAGACGATCGAGGAAGTCGCGACGTTCCTGAACGTGACGCCCGCGCAGACCGGCAAGGCGGTGTTCTACAGCACCGAGGACGGCAAGGAGCTGATCTTCGTGCTCATCCGCGGCGATTTCGAAGTCAACGAGTGCAAGCTCAAAAACGTGCTCGGACTCAACGCGATCAAGTTCGCCGACGACAACCTCATCCGCGCCTGCGGCGCCGTCCCCGGATACGCCTCCCCGGTCGGCATCGCCGAAGTGCCGGGCAAGGTCCGCCTCGTGATCGACCCGTCCGCGGCCGGAACCGTGAACCTGGTGGTCGGCGCGAACGAGGAAGGCTTCCACTATAAGAACTTCAACTACGGGCGCGACATGACCGGCGGCCTGGTGGCCGACGTGGCGTGCGTCCGCGAGGGCGACCCCTGCCCCGTGACCGGCGAACCGCTCCAGTTCAAACACGGTATTGAGATCGGTAATATTTTCCAGCTCGGACTGAAGTATTCGAAGTCGATGAAGGTGAACTACCTGGACAAGGACGGCAAATCCAAGCCGATGTACATGGGCTGCTACGGCATCGGCGTCGGCCGCACCATGGCGTCGGTCATCGAGGACAACCACGATGACTACGGCCCGATCTGGCCGATGTCCATCGCGCCGTACCAGGTCCACATCGTGGCGCTCCAGCCGAACGGCACCGATTCCGGCGAAAAGGCGGAGGCGCTGTACAGGGACCTTCAGGCGAAGGGCGTGGAAGTCCTGTACGACGACCGCGGCGAGAAGGCCGGGTTCATGTTCAGCGACGCCGACCTCCTCGGCATCCCGTTCCGCGTGATCGTCTCCCTGAAGACGCTCGCGAACGGCATGGTCGAATTCCGCACGCGCGCCTCCCGCGACTCCGAAATGATCCCGGTGGAACAGGCCGCCGAAGTCCTGGCGCAGCGCGTCCGCGCCGAGCTGGACCGCTACCTCTGACACAGAAGAAAGGAACCTGCTTATGAGCAATAACACCTTTTACGTCACGACCCCGATCTACTACGTCAACGACAAGCCCCACATCGGGCACGCCTATACGACCGTCCTCGCCGACGTCCTCGCGCGCTGGCATCGCGCCGCGGGCGACGACGTCTGGTTCCTGACCGGCACCGACGAACACGGACAGAAGGTCGAGAAGGCCGCCGCGAAGAACGGATTGACCCCGATCGAACAGTGCAATTCCACCGTGGTCCGGTTCCAGGAACTCTGGAAGCGCCTCGGCATCACGAACGACGATTTCATCCGCACGACGGAGGAACGCCACAAGAAGATCGTCCGCGCCATCATGCAGGACCTCTACGACCGCGACCTCATCTACAAGGCCGAGTACAAGGGCTACTACTGCGTGGGCTGCGAACGGTTTTTCACGGAGAAGGACCTGATCGACGGCAAGCTCTGTCCGGACTGCCAGCGCGAAGTCGACACTATCGTCGAGAGCAACTATTTCTTCCGCATGAGCAAGTATCAGGACTGGCTCATCCAGTACATCACCGAGCACCCGGACTTCATCCAGCCGGCGTTCCGCGCCAACGAGACGCTCGGATTCCTCCGCAAGCCGCTGGAAGACCTCTGCATTTCGCGTCCGAAGTCCCGCTTGTCCTGGGGCATCGAGCTGCCGTTCGATAAGGATTACGTCTGCTATGTATGGTTCGACGCGCTGATCAACTACATCTCGGCGATCGGATACGGCGTGGACCAGGCGCGTTTCGAGCGCTACTGGACCAGCTGCATCCATCTGATCGGAAAAGACATCCTCACCACGCACAGCGTGTACTGGCCGACCATGCTCAAGGCGATCGGGCTCCCGATGCCGAAGACTATCTTCGCGCACGGCTGGTGGCTCACCGGCAGCCGCAAGATGAGCAAGTCGCTCGGCAACGTGGTGAACCCGATGGACATGGCCGACAAGTACGGCGTGGACGCGTTCCGCTACTTCCTGCTCGCCGCGATGACGCCCGGCAACGACGCGTCGTTCACCGAGGAGGACTTCCTCCAGCGGTTCAACACCGACCTCGCGAACGACCTCGGCAACCTGCTTTCGCGCGTGGTGAAGCTCTCCATCAAGAATTTCGGCGGCACGCTCCCCGCTCCGCCTCCGCTTCAGCCGCTCGAACTGGAACTGCTCTCCAAGGCGGGACTCGCCGTGAAGCAGCTTGAAACCGAGCTGAACGCCATGAAGCTCGACCGCGGGATCAACGCCGTCATGAACGTGGTCCGCGAGGCCAACAAGTTCCTGGAGCGCACCGCGCCGTGGACGCTCGCGAAGGAAGGCAAGACCGACCGCCTGGCGGCCGTGCTGTACACCGCGGCGCAGACGCTCGAGATCGTGTCCGGCCTGCTCTTCCCGATCATGCCCGAAAAGATGACGCAGCTGCGCCGTTCGCTCGGACTCTCCGAGGAGGAGATCACGAAGACCGACTTCAAGTCGCTCAGCGAGTTCGCCGACCCCAGCGCGAGCACGAAGCGCACCATGGTCGACATGCCTCCGCTCTTCCCGCGTATCGTGGTCGAGAAGGCCGAAGAGGCCGCCCCCGCGAAGCCGGAAAAGCAGAAAAAGCAGGAAGTCAAAGCGCCGAAGACCAAAGACGTCGTGGTGCCGGAAGGCATGGTCACGATCGAACAGTTCTTCAAGACGCAGCTCCGCACCGCGAAGGTCCTGGAGGCCGAGCGCATCGAAGGCAAGACGCGGCTGCTCCACCTGAAAGTCGACCTTGGAAACGGCGACGTGCGTTCGCTGGTCGCCGGCATCGCCCAGCAGTATGCGCCGGAAGACGTGGTCGGCAAGACCATCATCGTGGTTGCCAACCTCATGCCCGCGAAGATCGCCGGATTCGAGTCCTGCGGCATGCTCCTTGCGGCCAAGAACGAAACCAGCCTTAAGCTCGTGACCGTGGACGGTGGCGATGCCGAACCGGGCATGACCGTGGGTTGAGCAAGCAGCGCCTGCACTGCGATAGTGCTCTCAGCTTCGCTTGAGCACACACGGAGTGTGCTGACACAGTGCTCTCAGTTTCGCGTGAGCACGGGACAGTTGAAATGATCGCGGCGGTATCCACAACTCGGATGCCGCCGCTTTTGTGTTCCAGCATTCCTATGGCTGAACGGCGGCAAGGCGGGATTCCATTTCCCTGCGGACGGATTCCTTGCATGGGGTGCCAAAAAAAGCGTCGTACGCAAAATTCGTCACGCCGTTCGGAATCGAAATCTCCCTCAGCGAGGAACAATTCAAAAAAGCGAGGCGTCCGATGGACTTCAGACTTGCGGGCAGGGAAACGCGTTCCAGCTTCTGACAGGTGGAGAAAGCCTTGTCGCCAATGGCTTCGACCCCCTCCGGGATCACGATCTCCTTCAGTTTAAGGCAAAAGCCGAACGCGTTGTCCCCGATGGCAGCATCTTCCCGCGGCAACGCGGCGGCTTTGCCGTCCCCGTTCACCGTGACGCTCTCCAGGGATTGAAGGCCATAGAACGCATAGGACCCAATGGCGGCGTGTACCGGAAGCACGACCGATTTCAGCTTCGGAGAACGAGGACGCAGACCTATCTGGGCGACATAAAAGGCATTGGCCGGAATCATATTGACCGTGTTCGGGAACACGACCGATTCCAGGTTTTCGCAATTCGCGAACGCTTCACTTCCGATCTCCGTCACGCCATCCGGGATCACCAGATCGACCGCGTTTTCGGGCGCGCGAAGATAAACGACCTTTACCGTTTCGGGTGTGGGACCGGCGTCGTAATAGACCCGTTCCACGCATACGAGGCCTTCGGACGGAAAGATGAACTTGTCCCCGGGCTCCATATTTGCGGATGGGACTGTTTCCATTGCGGAATCCACATCAGTTTCAACGGAAGCGGATGTTTCCGAGTCAGGATCCGGCTCCTCCGGTTCCTCGCCGCAGGCAACAAGAAACACGATCAGGACGGCGGACGCAGCGACCAGGCAGGCAACCGTTGAAAATTGCTCGAAAAAAGAATGTTTGTTCATATTGGACCCCTCGTATCGGCAGGTCGGCAGCATGTCTTTTCGATTAATATACCGCCTGTTTTCCGTTTTTCAAGTTTGTTACGTAAAACAATCATGGCGGTATCCTGATTGTGGATGCCGCCGCATTTTCATGCCCGAAATCGGGGCAGAAAAAAGCCGCCGTGTTCGAAGCGGCGGCTTTAGAATCAATTGCTTCGGAAGATCAGGCGTTGACTTCTTCCTTCAGCGCGATCACGACGGAGCGTTTTTCGCCGTCGCCGACGCTGTTGGTGGTCAGCGCGGCATCGTCTTCGAGCGTGATGTGGACAATTCTGCGGTCGTGGGAGTTCATCGGAGGCAGGGTCTTCGGAGCGCCCCACTGGTGGACTTCCTTGGCGGCGTCAAGCGCCTGCTGGCGGAGGACTTCGTCGTGGGAGAACGACGATCCGCGACGGCCTTCAAAACGGTCTCTGCGTTCGCTGCGGAACTCCCTGCGGGGGCGTTCGCCGCGTTCGGAGCGTTCGCCGCCGCGCTCGACACGGTCGGTGCGCTCAGAACGGCGTTCTGAGCGGCGTTCGCGGGGACCTTCCATGTCGATGTAGAGTTTCGGGAACTCGGAATCGGTCTTCTGCATAATGCGGTTCACGATGAGCTGGAGGTTTTCCAGCGTCTTGCCGTGGTGTCCGATCACGCGGCCGGGTTCCTCGGTGGAGACGTAGAGGTTCACGGAGCGGGGCTTGTTTTCCACGCGGATGTTGGCGTCGATGCCGAGGAAATCAAGCATGTGGGCGAGGACGCTTCTGGCTTCCTCCATGGATTCCTGGGAAGCTGGTTTGACCGGCGGGGGATTCCTGCGGGGACGTTCTGCGCGGGGCTGCGCGGTCTCGTTGCTTTTGTCGATCTCATCGAATCCGCCGTCGTCCGCGGCGGAGGCGTCGTCCATGGGGACGGCCTTGATCTCATCGGTCGTTGCGGTTTCCGCCGCTTCCGTTGCGGCTCCTGCGTTTTCCATGGCCTGATTGCCGGCCGCGGCTGTTTCTTCGAGTTCCATTGAATTCTCCGGGTTTTTCGGGCGGTGTTAAGCCTTCTGCGGTTTACTGGCCTGACGCGATTCATCCCGCTTTGCGGCGAATTGCCCGTATTTCATTTGAAGGATGCTGAATATCTGACTGACCGTCCAGTAAAGCGTCAGGCCGGACGGGAGGTTGTAGAACATGAACAGCATGACGACGGGCATGAGCATCATCATCTTCTGCTGTGCGGAATCGCCCGCGGTGGGCGTCATCTTCTGCTGAACGATCATGAGGACCGTCATGGCGATCACGAGCGGATGGAATCCGACCTGCCCGATGAAGGGCAGGGCAAAGGGAAGCGTCGGGCCGACGAGGTCGGGACGCGAGAGGTCGGTGCACCAGAGGAACGGCACGTTGCGGAGTTCGACGGCGGAATCCAGCGCGGAGTAGAGCGCGATGAAAACGGGGATCTGAAGCAGGATGGGGAGGCAGCCGCCGACCGGGTTGACTTTCTCGGTGCGGTAGAGCTCCATCATCTTCTGGTTCAGCTCGGCTTTCTTGCGCGCGGTGTCGTCCGGCGTGTCCATCGGAGTTTCCTTGTACTTCTCCTGCAGCTCCTTGATCTTCGGCTGGAGCTTCTGCATGCGGCGCATGGAGCTGTTGGCCTTCTGCGTGACCGGCCAGAAGAGGATGCGGACGATGAGCGTGAGGAGAATGATCGCGATGCCGTAGGAGCCGCAGAGGCTCTTCAGCCAGTTCAGGAGCATGACCATCGGACGCGCGATGAACTCGAACCAAGAATAATAGGAAATGTGCATCACGCCCATGACGGAGGAACCGAGCGCACGGATGCGCGCCATTTCCTTCGGGCCGCAGTAGGTCTTCAGGGAGAATTTCAGGGTGTCCGCGCCGGGCGCGAACGTGACGGCGCCGAAATCGCCGGTCATGGACGGCACGGCGTAGAGGTCTTTTTCGTTTTTGCTGCCTTCCGGGAGTTTCCAGACGCGTTCGCCGAACGTGGACGCAAAGGGCTTTGCGTTGTCGGCGAAGAGGAGCGAGGCGAAATATTTATTGGAAGAACCGATCCAGGCGACGGGGACGTCGCAGGTGGTCTTCTTGTCGAATTTTTCCTGGGATTTGACCTGCGGATCGGCGGAATCGCACATGCCGCTTCCAACCTTGCAGAAGTCGACGTTCAGGCGTTCGCTGTAGACCTTGTCGCCGGTGAGGTCCTTGACCTGCGGCAGACCGGCGAGGCGGACGCCGAGGCCGTCGACCGTGACCGCGGCGGACGCGGGATTGGTCCAGGCGTAATCGCAGACGACCATGTAGTTGTCTTCCGGCAGGGTGAACGTCTGGGTCAGTTTGAGACCGTTTGCGAACGTGCGGACGACTTCCGCGGAGAGCGGATTTTTTTCCTGAACGTCCAGGGAGACGGGGACAAGCGCGGAAATGGATTTCAGTTCGAACGTGCGGTACGCGCCTTCGCGGAACAGCTCGATGGCTTCCCCGGAATCTTTGAGCTTGTAGCGGGGGTCCAGCAGCTTTGCGCCGGAAAGCGAACCGGTCAGGCCGTCGATCGTCACGCGGAACAGCTTGTTTTCAAGGGAAACGGTCTTCGTTTCCGTCAGCGCGGAAACGGTTTCGGCGGCGGTTTCGGACGGGGTCTGTCCGGCGTTGGCGTCGGCAGCCGTCTGAGCGGAAGCCGAAGCCGCACCGGGATTCGTGTTTGCCTGCTGCGCCGGAGCGTTCTGCTGGGTTGCCTCCAGCATCTTCTGGTATTCGGCGGTGCGCTTCGCCTGGTACTTGGGCATGTAGATAAGCCAACCGCCCATAAGCAGGCAGCCGACGAGCACGATGAGAACAGTGTCTTTGTCGAATTTGAAATTCACTCGTTATTCCTTCCTGGAACGTTTCGGAGGAACGGGGTCATAACCGCCCCGGCACCAGGGATTGCATCTGAGGATCCGCCAGAAGCTCAGCGCCAGTCCGCGCAGAATCCCGTGGACTCTGACGGCTTCGATCGCATACTGGGAGCAGGTCGGCGTGAACCGGCAGCACGGGGGAAACAGCGGGGAAATCCAGCGGCGGTACGCGCGGATGGGAAAGATCACGAGTTCGCGGACGGGGTGTCCGCTGTTTGCTTTTCCCGGATCAGTCCGGCTTTTTTCAGTGTCCGGAGCAGATGCTCCTGCACTTCCTGCTGTTTTGCGCCGAAGATGGCGCGACGCGGAATGACCAGGATGCCGCATGGCAGGATGCTCTCCTTGCACAGCCGGAAGGTCTCTGTGATCAGGCGTCTCGCGCGGTTGCGCACGACCGCCGAATGATGCAGTTTCCGGCTGCAGATGATGCCGTACCTGAGGTTCTGAACCGGATCGTCCGGCTCCGCCGCCCGAACCAGGACCGTGAAGAACGGGTCCCGGCAGGCTTTCCCGTGTTCCTTGAGCGCATCGAAATCCTTTCGGGTGCGGAGCTTTTCCTGTTTCCTCAGGCTGCTGCGCCCAATTTCCACGGCGTATTCCTTTCTCAGATAACGGTCAGGCGTTTACGCCCTTTCGCTCTTCTTCTGGCAAGGACCTGGCGGCCGCCCTTGGTGGCCATTCTGGCACGGAATCCATATTTGCGGGCGCGTTTGATGACGGAAGGCTGATACGTTCTTTTCATAGTTTCACCTTGTTCCCGGAGCCGCGCAAAGGCGCTCCGGCTGTTCCTCTCTGAGGGGTTGCAGCTTGTTGTTTTTCGTTCGTTTTGTATATGGTGTAATCCTTCTAATATAGCATGCTTTCGCCGTTATTTCAACCCGGATACGGGCTTTTTTGATTTTTTTTCCGATTTCTTTCCGTTTTGTCGTATTTCGCGTTTGTTTTAAGAGAAAAATATGCTATAGTAATCAATACGACTGCCGACAGCATCCTGCCAGCGGGCTTTGTTCTATACAGGCATCCTACACATCAACAACATATCAACAACACAGGAATGCCGGAAAGCATTCCGGAAAGACCGAGTATGAAACACTTGTTCCTTCTCTTCGCGGCGGCCGCGGCTCTTATCTGCACGGCATGCTCCACTCCGTCCATCACCAATACCGCGCGCAACTCCGTGGAAGAAATGCTGCTCAGCACCGTCGTGGAACGCGGCATCTCGTCCATCGACTTCGAGTCCTACGCGGGCAAGAAGGTCCTCATGGACTATTCGAACCTGGCTCCGCAGGTCGACAAGGAATTCCTCATGGCCTACATCGAGCTGCATC
Organism: uncultured Lentisphaerota bacterium; assembly: GCA_900320095.1. Classification (GTDB taxonomy): domain Bacteria; phylum Verrucomicrobiota; class Lentisphaeria; order Victivallales; family UBA1829; genus UBA1732. The sequence goes on along the minus strand of ONQZ01000004.1, from coordinate 31,268 downwards.
TCGCCCGCTTCGGCACCATCGTGGTGAAGGATGCCGCCGACGCCGACTACGTCTTCAAGGCGACCAGCAGCGTGCTCGCCACCGACATGGACAAGTTCCTCCTCGGCATCCCGTCCCTCCCGATCCCGATCCCGTGGGCCAACCTCTCCATCGTGATCCCTGAAATTCCGATCCTCATGCGTCTCCACCGTACCGCCTGGGGCCGCTTCTTCTTCAACATCATCGACGCGAAGACAAACGAACCGGTCCAGATCGTGGACGGCGCGCGTGCGGAATCCGCTGTCAACGACTGGGTCGTCTGCTTCATCCCGTTCAGGACGCACAGAACCCCGATCGGCGACGACAATCCGGGACGCATCCACTTCATCTGGTTCTGGGAAGACTGAGGAGGCATAGCCCCCTACCGGCAGTGCCCGGGCGCGCCCGGGCACAAAGGGGAACGGGAGAGCCGTTCTCCGAGCCGTCAACCCGATTCACGGCGTCCGACTCCATGCGAGCCGGACGTCTTTTTTTTGGTAAAGGACTTTTGTTCGAACGGGAGCGCAGTGTGTAAAAAGACATGTGTGTATGATGAATATTTTTAATTATTGTTCAGTTGAACTATTAAGCGTCAAAAAAAGTTTAAAAAAAATAATATCGGGAGACAATTTCAGAACAGTTCCGCACGTTATATGTTCTGCATGGCCATATTTCAGGTCAGGCGGTCCGGGTTCCTGTGCAAGTCTTCCTGGGAATCCGTATCTTCAGATCCATCGAAGACACGTTCGCTCCAGAAAGTCAAAGCCATGCCGAAACTTTCCATCATCATCCCCGTCCACAACGAGGAACCGTCCCTGAGACGGTGCATCGACTCCATCCTGTCCCAGTCGTTCAAAGATCTGGAGATCATCTGCGTCGACGACGCATCCTCCGATTCATCCGCCGACATCCTGCAATACTATGTCGATCACGAGCCGCGCGTCCATGCCACCTCGTTTGAGCGTCGTCTGGGGACTGTCCTGGCCCGGAAACTAGCGCTTCTGGACGCCCGGGGCGAATACATCATGTTCGCCGATGCGGACGACATGCTTCTGCCGGGCGCGTGCGAGACGGCAGTGCGGCTGATCCAGGAGAACAAATGCGATATTGCGCAATTTCTGGTCGATTTCGAGGCGGAGAAGAAGGATTCGGACGCCATTGAGAAGTTCGTCCGCATCTTCCGTGTGCGCGAGATGGAGTCGCACGGGACGAACATCCTGTACGACTGCTTCGTGAACCACCGGCTCATGCACAACCTGTGGAACAAGATCTACCGCGCCGAAATCTGCAAGAAGGCGGTCAGCGCGATGCCTGACATCCAGCTTCATCACTACACGGACATGTATCTGTCCTTTTTCATCCTGTTCTTCGCGGAGTCGTACCGGAGCGTGATCACGAAGCCGTGCTACCGGTATCATTTCGGCGGGGGCGTGTCAACGAAGACTCCGGACGGGAAACAGTTCCGGGACCTGTGCGCCGTCAGCAGGACGCTGCCGCTGATGGAGAAGTTCCTGCGCGATAACAATGCATACGACACGAATGTTTCCGTGCTGGACGCGATCCGCAGCACCCTCAGCCGGGACATGGTGAACAAACTGCTGACGATCCCGAATCTGACGCGCGAGATCATCTCCATCGCGATCGAATCCTGGGGCGGCGACATCATTTTCGATTTTCTGAGCGAGACCGGCATGTTCAAATACCCGTGCGAAAGCCGTCTGTCGATGGTTTCCGACCTGATCGACCAGTACAAGGCGGACCAGAGGACAATCGCGAAGCTTCAGTCCGACCTCGCCGTGGCCCAGGCGAAAATGCGGAAGATGTCGCCGCGCAGCTCGCAGGTGCTGCGTTCGCCGGCGCGCGCGACGGCGCGTCTGGGGCATCCGTCCCCGGTGTCGTCGACGATCAAACAGGAGATCACGTCTTCGCCGCAGAGAGTGCAGTTCCGGTTCGTGCAGAAACTGCCGAAGGTATAAGCCGGACGGAAGAGAATAGATGTTTTACGGAGCGGTGATCGGTTTCATCGCTCCGTTTTTTGTGCCTGGGACGAGGGCGGGATCAGTCTCCGGGATCGCGTCCGGAACGAAGCGCCTTGATGCGGCTGCGGACGGCTTTTTCCTTCAGACGGCGTTCCTTCGAGGCTTTGGTCGGCTTCGTCGGACAGCGTTTGCGGGGTTCCGGACGGGATGCCAGTGCGAGCTCGCGGATGCGTTCGCGGGCGCGTTCGCGGTTCCTGGCGAGACTGCGGCTGGAACGCTCCATGACGACGAGGAGATCGCCCTGCATGTACGGCGCGGCGAGGACGCGGAGGCGTTCCTTCTGGGCATCGGTCAGGACGGCGGTCGCCGCGACGTTCCATTGCAGGCGGACGCCGTTTTCGGTCTTGTTCTGGTGCTGTCCGCCGGGCCCGCTCGAAGGACGGACATATTCCTCCTCGAACTCTTCCTCGGGAATGGTGAAAGGTTTTGCTTCGGACATAGCGGCGGCCTTGAAATTGCAGGAAAAAAAGTGATGTCAAATCAGCGGTGCAGGGATGACCAGGACATTTTCGTTGACATGGGTGACTTCCGGATATAAACAGACCAGTCCGCCCGTACCAACCGGCATTTTGAACTTGTCAAGTTTGGAAAACTGTTTGACGTCGTTCCTGTCCAGCCTGGCGCATTTCTTGATTTCAACAGGATACAGTGTACCGCTGTCGACGATCAGGACATCTATTTCGGACGGTGTGCGTTCTTTCGTCCTGAAATAGTAGACCGGAGCCTCAACTCCCGCAATGGAATAACTTTTCAGGATTTCCGCGACGCACCACGTCTCGAAGAAATGTCCGGCGGCCGCTCCGGATTGCAGCACGTTTGGATTCGTCCATTCCGTCAGGAAAGCCATCAGACCGGTATCCAGAAAATACATTTTCGGAGTGGAGACCATAGGAGCAGACTGGTTTCTGCTGAAAGGATACAGCAGTTTCACAATGCCCGATGTCTCCAGAAGACTCATGTATTTTTTTGCCGTGGGAACGCTGATGCCGGAATCGCGTGCAAGGTCGGAATAGTTCAGCATCTGTCCGGAACGGGCAGCCGCGGCTTTCAGAAACGAGTAGAAAACATTGAGGTCGGCAACTTGTGCCAGCTTGCGGACATCCCGTTCCAGATATGTCTGGACGTAGGACTGATAGAATACAGTCCAATTTTTATCCGGCGTACGTGAACAGACCAATCCGGGGTATGCACCCAGCCAAATCCTGTGAAACAACTCCGCCGGAGCCAAAAGGTGTTTTCCCGAAGAGAAACGATCGGGCCGGAAAGGTTCCGAAACAGTTCCATTGAGTTCACGGTTGGAAAGCGGGTGCATGTTGAAAATGCCAATGCGTCCGGAAAGGGACTCCGAAACACCATCCATCAGCTCGAATTTCTGAGATCCGGTCAGCCAGTACATGCCATGTGCGTTATCCGGATCGTCTCTGCGCATCTGATCGACATTCGCTTTGATGTATGGAAGGAGTTCCGGCGCATATTGGATTTCGTCAATAATGACCGGCGGCGGGTTGTCCGCCAGGAACAGGCGCGGATCGTCCTTCGCCTTGGTTCTGACATCCAGCGGATCAAGCGAGACGAATTTTCTGTTCGGTTCCGCGATTTTCGAAAGGAATGTCGTTTTTCCAACCTGTCTGGCTCCGGTCAGCAACAGGACGGGAAAGAACTGATTCGCCTCAAGGAACGCTATGTCCAGTTGTCTTCGGATATACATAAGATGTCCTCCAATTTAAACACTGCGTTTAAATTAGCATGCCTTTTTCTTTTTTCAAGCCTGATAAAACAGAAACCAACGTTTTTTGAAAAAAAGAAGCAAGTCAGTCAAAAACAATATGTTATCTTCATACAGGGGAACATAAAACCATCCCCCGTAAAAGAGATCAATTCAAAAACTCAGGCCTGCGCCGCGGCTTTCGGGGCAGTGTCGGCGTTGTTTTCCGGTTTGTCCTGCCGCGGCGGAGATTCCGGCTTCTTTTCGGCCGTAGCCTTTTCCTTGTTCAGCATGGCGGCGACGGCGTCGATGAAAAGCGCGGCGTGGGCCGGTTCCTCGCTGTCCTCGGGCGAATAGGAGATGCGGACCTTGATGAGTTTGCCCTTGTACAGCGCGAGATAGAGCACGGAATCCATCTGCGTGGAGCCGTTCTGAATACGGTAGTACGCCTCGAATCCGCCCTCAGGCGCCTTCCGTCCGGCGGCGTCAAGATGCTCGACCTTGATCTTCGGGTTCTGCTTGGAGAGGTCCAGGATGCCCTGGTCGGTCTCCCTGCAATGCTTTTCGAACGTTTCCTGCGGAACCGGTTTCGCGGCGGTATCCAGCGAATAGATGTACACGTCGGCGCAGGATCCCAGCTCGTTTTCGTAGCGGACGACCGTGCCGAACACCGGATTCTCGTTCTTGCGGACGCGGACCTTCTGGAACGTGTCGACCTGGGCGGGGAACACCAGGCGCGTGTCCTTGTCGACGAACTCCTCCATGGCGGGACGCAGAAAGACGTCCTGCGCCCCGGCGGACAGAGCGCCGCAGAGGCAGAGGAATCCGGCGGCCGCGCCGGTGAGAAGTGTCCGGCGGAAACGCGTCATGACGGGATCCGAAGCTCCTTTTTCCAGAAATCGACCTGGGATGCGACCTGTTTGAAGCCGGTCGCGCCGTAGACGTCGCGTCCCTCAACGGCATGGGCCGGGGCGAAGAGTTTCAGCATGGAGGCGTCGGCCTCCGGGAACACGCTCTTCATCTCCCTCAGTGTGAGTTCGTTCAGGAGCTTGTTGTGATCGGCGGCGAACTTGACGAGCGCGCCGACCTTGTGATGGGCGAAACGGAACGGGACGCCTTTGCGGACGAGCGCTTCGGCGAGGTCGGTGGCCATGAGCCCGGGGTCGGACGCCGCCTTCAGCATCGCGTCCTTGTTGACCTTCATGGAGTCGATCATGGAGGGGTAGACGCTGAGGATGGCGTGGACGGTGTCGATGGCGTCGAAGAGCGGCTCCTTGTCCTCCTGCAGGTCGCGGTTGTAGGTCAGAGGGAGGCCCTTGCAGATGGTGAGGAGGGCGGTGAGGTCGCCGTAGATGCGGCCGGTCTTGCCGCGGGAGAGCTCGGCGATGTCGGGGTTTTTCTTCTGCGGCATGAGGCTGGAGCCCGTGCAGAAGGCGTCGCCGAACGTGACGAAGGAGAATTCCTGCGACATCCAGAGGATCAGGTCCTCGGAGAGGCGGGAGATGTGCATGGCGAAGATGGAGAGCGCGGCGAGCAGTTCGCAGGCGAAATCGCGGTCGGCGACGGCGTCCATGCTGTTCCGCGTCATCTTCGGGAATTTCAGGCGTTTGCGCACGAATTCGCGGTCGATGGGGAGCGTGGTCCCGGCGATCGCGCCCGAACCGAGCGGCATCACGTTGATGCGTTTGCGTGCGTCGGCGAGGCGTTCGGTGTCGCGTGCGAGCATTTCGACGTAGGCGAGCAGGTGATGCGCCAGCAGAACGGGCTGTGCGTGCTGCATGTGGGTGAAGCCGGGCATGATGGTGCGTTTGTGCTCGTCGGCCTTCTTCACCAGCGCGGTCTGGAGCGTGCGAATCTCCTTCATCAGGTCGTCGATTTCGTCGCGCAGATACAGGCGGATGTCGAGCGCAATCTGGTCGTTGCGGCTGCGGGCGGTGTGAACACGCGCGCCCTCGGGGCCGAGCGCTTCGGTCAGCGCGGTCTCAATGTGCATGTGGATGTCTTCGAGCTCGACCTTGAACTCCATCCTGCCTTCGGCGATCCTGTGTTTCAGGACGGCGAGCTTGCGGCAGATGGCGTCGGCGGATTCCTTCGGGATGATCCCGGCGGCGCCGAGCATGGCGGCGTGCGCCATGCTGCCGGCGATGTCGTGTTTGTAAAGGCGTTTATCGTAGGAAATGGACTGGGTGAAGTCCTGGACGCTGCGTTGCGTTTGTTCGGCGAATCTGCCGCCCCAGAGAGCCATGCCGCACCTCGTGATATCGTGCAAAAAAGTTTCGGGTTGAAAATTTCGATTCTTAACAATATAGCACAAGATTTGAATTCATCAAAGCGCTTTTCCCTTTTTTCCGCGTTTTTCCGTGTTTTTTTACGGTTTCGGCGCTTTTCGCGTGCGTTTTCTTTTCTATGGGACTTGACAAATCACAGTTTCACGGATATTTTAATGCGAAAACAACAACCTCACGGAAGGCTTTCACGATGAATACGATTCTGCCGATCTTGCAATTTGCCGCCGGAGCACGCGTCTCCGATCTCTTCCTTTCCGCCGGGAAAAAACCGAATGCACGCATCCGTGGCGTGGTCGCGCCCCTCGGGACGTTCGGCCCGGTCTCCGCGGAGTCCATGGACGCGTTCCGGCGGACGGTCATCGGCGAACGGGGCGAGGCGGCGTATGCGGAGTCCGGTTCGTTCGACGCCTCGTGGCGGCTTCCGGACGGCAGCCGCATCCGCGTGAACTTCTTCCGCGCCATCGGCGGGCCTTCGGCGGCGATCCGCCCGATCCTGAACGGCGACGACATCATGACCGTGGAGCTGAACCTGCCGGCGCTGCTTGACAAGCTCGCCGAGGCGCCGCGCGGCCTGATCCTGGTGGCGGGCACCACGGGCTGCGGCAAATCCACCACGCTCGCCGCCATGATCAACCACATCAACCGCACCATGCCCAAGCACATTCTCACGCTGGAGGACCCGATCGAATTCGTCTATTCCGACCGTCAGTCCGTGGTCTCCCAGCGGGAGATCAACACGCACCGCGAGGGCGGGTTCTCCTCGGCGCTCCGCAGCGCGCTCCGCGAGAATCCGGACGTGATCGTGATCGGCGAAATGCGCGACCCGGAGACCATCGCGGTCGCCATCAACGCCGCGCTCACCGGGCATCTCGTCATCAGCACGGTCCACACGTCCGGCTCGGTGCAGGCGGTCGAACGCATCATCAACATGTTCCCGGAGGACGGGCGCGAACAGACCGCGACCGACCTCGGGGCGGCGCTGAACGGCATCGTCGCGCAGCGTCTGATCCCGTCCACGGGCGGCGGCATGATCCCGGCGGTCGAGATCCTGCTCGGCACGGCTCTGGTCCGCAAGCTCGTCGCCGGGCGCGACTACAGGTCGCTGGACGACGCGCTCCGCAGCAACATCGAACAGGGCATGATCCCGTTCAACCGGTCCATCTTCCGTCTGTACCAGACCGGGAAGATCGCGCTGGACGACGCCCGGCTCGCGGCGGACAACCGCGACGAATTCGACCTGCTCGTGCGCGGCATGGAAAGCGGCGTCGACGCGTTCCGCAGCTACTACGGTTCGAAGCTCGAGGGCGCGACCGACGACACCGTGGTCGACATGCGGACGCTGTTCCTCGCCTCGCTTCAGGTGAAGGCGAGCGACCTCATCCTGTCGACGGGCGTGCGCCCTACGCTCCGCATCAACGGCGAACTGCGCGAGCTGAACATGCCGGTGCTGGACAACGACGACGTCCGGCGGCTGCTCTTCAGCGTGATCAACCAGCGGCAGCGCGTGGAGCTGGAGGAGAACCGCGAGCTCGACTTCGCGCTGTCCGTCGATTTCGGCAAGGAACTGAACATCCCGAACTCGCGGTTCCGCGTGAACGCGTTCTTTCAGCGCGGCACGCTCGGCATGGTCGCCCGCGTCGTGAACGTGAAGATCCCGACGCCCGCCCAGCTCGGACTGCCCGAGGTCGTGTCTGGGCTCTGCTCAAAACGCCAGGGGCTCATCCTCATGACCGGCCCGACCGGAAGCGGCAAATCCACCACGCTCGCCTCGCTCCTCGACGTCATCAACCGCACGCGCAACGCCCACATCATCACGATCGAGGACCCGATCGAGTACGTGCACCGCAACATCAATTCGATCATCGAGCAGCGCGAGCTTCACGCCGATACGCACAGTTTCGCCGCCGCCCTCAAATACGCCCTGCGCGAGGCCCCGGACGTCATCATGGTCGGCGAAATGCGCGACACCGAGACGATCTCCGCCGCGCTCACGGCCGCCGAGACCGGACACCTCGTCTTCGCCACCATCCACACGAACAGCGCGCCGCAGACGGTCGACCGCATCGTCGACTCGTTCCCGATGTACCAGCAGAACCAGATCCGGCTCCAGCTCGCGAGCACCCTGCTCGCCGTGATCTCGCAGCGTCTCATCCCGAGCATCGACGGGTCCAGCCGCATCGCCGCGTTCGAGATCATGATCGGCACGCCGCCCGTGCAGGCGCTCATCCGCGAGGGCAAGACGCATCAGCTGCAGACGGTGATCGAGACCAGCCTGAAGGACGGCATGTGCACGCTCCAGCGTTCCATGGAGGACCTCTGCGCCGACGGCCTGATCTCGCAGGAAGAAGTGAAACGGTTCGCCGCCGACTACAAGCAGATCAACGCCCACTGAAAAAGACGATACATCTTTCGTGCCCGAGCGTCGCCGGGGCACCAGGGCAAGCCCTGGACTGCAGTAGTGCCCGGCTCCGCTCGGGCACGGAGGGCAAGTCTTCCACTGAAGTAGTGCTCTCAGCTTCGCTTGCCAGGGCAAGCCCTGGACGGCGGTAGTGCCGTGCTACGCGACGGCACGGGGAATGTGCTATGCGATGACGGTCCAGGCGTTGCTGACGCCGTAGCCGAGCGTCTGCCAGCCGGACTTCATGTTCGCGCCGGCGTAGTAGCCGAGCATGCCCGTGGATTTCTGGCGGACCAGGAGATCGTCTTTTCCGTCGCCGTTGTAATCGCCGGCTCCGGCGATGAACCAGTCTTTCGCGTTGACCTGTCCGATGTTGACGTCGACGTTGGTCTTGCCGTCGCTCCAGACGTCGACGAGCCCGTAGGTCTTGTTGAAGGCGATGACGTCGTCCTTTCCGTCGCCGTAGAAATCGCCGATGGCGACGACTTCCCAGCCTCCAGTGGATGCGCCCATGTGGGTGATGTTGCCGTAGAGGTCCACGGCGTAGTAGTTGTTGCCGCCCGCGTGAGCCATGAGGACGGATTCCTGACCGTTGCCGTTGAAGTCGCCGGTGCCGACGATCTTCCACTGGGAATCGAATCCGGAGCCGAGACTCGTCCAGTTGGCGGTGCCGTCGGTCCAGACGCCGAGCGCGCCGAGGGAAGGCGCATGCCAGACGATGTCGTTTTTGCAGTAGGATCCGGTCAGATTGCCGACGACGTTGTTCCAGGCGACGTTGCCCGAGTTGTTCAGGTAGCCGATGTTCTTCCAGTTGGCGTCGGTGTCGATGCCCGCGTTGTAATAGCCGATGTACGCGCCCTTCACGCCGTTGACGGTGACATTTCCGACGTAGACGGTGTCCGCCTTGCCGTCGCCGTTCATATCGTGCGCGCCGAGCAGAGTCCAGTCCTTGCTGTGCAGGACGCCCTGTCCTTTCCAGGTGTTGGAGCCGTTCATCCAGAATCCGGTCTGATAGTTGCCGCCGGTGTACTGGAAGAGGATGTCGCTCTTGTTGTTGGCGTCGATGTCGGATTTCACGACCTTGGCGGGCGCGCTGCCGCTGATGGTGACGGAGAGGTATCCGGAGTTGAGATTCAGGGAATAGCTGGCGGATCCGATCTTCACGGTCTGACCGAGCTTGACGGCGCCGAGTTTCGAGCCGGAGGTGTTGTAGACGGTCAGGGTCTTCTCCGCGTCGGTCGTCTTCTTTTCGATCTGATATGCGCCGGTGGCGAGGGTGTAGGTGCCGTCGGGCTGGCGTCCGGAGACGGTCAGCGTGAGCGTGGGGGAACCTGTGTTGGTCGGGAGGTTGTAGTAGTTGTCGAACCTGGCGGCATCACCTCCGCGAATGCCGGAAATGTCGAAGTCGATAATGCCTCCGTCTTCGACGATGATACGGTGATTGATGGATATCTTGCCTGTGATCTTGCCGCCGCTGGAAACCCATACCAGACCGGTATTGTTGTAGACATTGCTGGCGACGCCCCCGGAGCGAATGTCCAGCGTGCCGCCGGAGGTGACTGTGTCGTACGCCTTGCCACCGCTGTAGACGCGGAAATAGGCGCTGTCCAGCAGGGTGGTGTTGACGCCGGTGGTGCCGGAGTGGGCGGCGACATCCTGAACATCGTAGCCGCTGGCGACGACGTTGTAGAACGTGTTTTTCTTGATGGAAATACCCCAGCCCGGATCGTTCAGCATTTCGTCCCCGTAATACAGCGTCACATTGCCGCCGTTTTCGATGATGGTGGCGGACCCTGTGGCGCCGTCTGCGACGAAGAGCGAACCGCCGGCATGGGCCGTAGCCGTGCCGACGGTATCGACGCGCGTGAAGTAGACCTTGCCGCCGTTGTAGACGTTCACCTTGTTGACGGAGGCCGAGGCATAGCGGCTGACGCCGCCGATGGTCAGGACGCAGCCGCTGGAGACATTGATGCTGGATGCGGAAACGCCAGCTAGGGTCAGGGCGCAACCGGGCGTGTTCATGTTGTCCCAGCCGGAGAACGTGCTGCCGGTGCATTTGATGGTGGCCCCGTTGGAGGAGACGGTGAATTTGGTCGCAGGCGTGTAGTACGAGCTGGCAGTGGCCTCCAGAATGATGGCCGCGCCCTTCGCCGCGGTGACGTAGGCGACGTTCGCACCCGACATAATTGCCATGGTGCCGCCGGAAAGGACCGAATTGGTCCCGCCGGAACAGCCCATGCTGAAGATCATGAACCCGCCTTTTGAAACGGTGGTGGCGCTGGCGGCCCCGTTCTCGATGTAGAGCCGGCCGCCGGAAGAGACATAGGAGTTTTTGAGCGTCGCGCCGCTCCACACATAGGCGGAAACGCCGCTGCTGATGGTTTGATTGTTCTTATCGCTGTCGATGATAATCTTTGACATAAAAGTCCCTTTCTACGGAAACGGTTTGTTTTGTTTTTCAAAATATAGCATGAAAAATGGGAAAATCAAGACACATTCAGTCCAGTTTTCGGTTTTTTTGGAAATAATACATTTATGTGCAAAAAACCATAAGCCATAGATGGTACAACTCTAAAAAAACAACAAAATGTCATTCGTCTGGCGGCGATGGAAAAAAGACCAGATGAGTTATTATTTGCGGTGATTTGACAGCCGCGTTATGCTATGACGGTCCAGTTCATATCAACGCCGTAGCCGAGCACGTTCCACTGGGACATGTCGCCGCCGGTGTAATAGCCGAGCATGCCGGTCGAATACTGGCGGACGAGCAGGTCGTCCTTCGCGTCGGCGTTGTAGTCGCCCGCGCCGACCACGAACCAGTCCTGCGCGTCGAGCTGGCCGATGGTTGTGTAACTGTCCGTATTTCCGTCGGCGCACAGGACCATCGCGCCAGTCGTCTTGTGGAACAGCACGATGTCGTCCTTCTTGTCGCCGGAGAAATCGCCGATCGCGCGGACCTCCCAGCCTGACCAGTCGGCCGCGCCGAGGTCCGTTGCCGTGCCGTCGATGCCGACGGCATAATACTTTTTGCCGCCGAGATAACTCATCAGCACGGAGTCCCTGCCATCGCCGTCGAAGTCGCCGCAGCCGACGAGCGTCCAGTCGGAGCCGCCGAAATCGCCGCTGAGCGTGATCCAGTTTTCGGTGCCGTCGGTCCAGACGCCGAGCGCGTAGAGCTCCGGCGCATACCAGACGATCGAGTTCACGCCTGCCTCGTTTCCAGTCAGGTTGCCGACCTTGTTCTTCCACTGGATATCGTCCTCGTTCGTGAGGTAGCCGATGTTGACCCAGGTCGAGCCGTCGGTGTTGTCGATGGCGTCGGAGTAGAACCCGATGTAGGCGCCCTTGATGCCCGCCTCGCTGGTCACGTTGCCGAACAGCACGGAATCCGCCTTGCCGTTGCCGGTCATGTCGTAACAGCCGAGGTTGTCCCAGTCGGCGGGATGGCCGCTGTTGGCGGACTGCCATTCGGACGTGCCGTTCATCCAGTAGCCGTGCTGATAATTGTTTCCGGTCCACACGAACATCACGTCGGAGATGCCGTTGCCATCAATATCGTTTTTTGCCGGACCAGACGGTTCGACGACTCCGACCGAAACGGACAGTACGCCATCAGTGAGGTTGAGCTTGTAGTTCGTGCCGCCGATGTCCGTGGTCTCGCCGACGGTGAGCGTGCCGAGCGACTCGCCGAGCATATCGACGACGGAGATAGTTTTGGCGAAGTTCGCGGCGCCTCCGGCAAGCAGATAGTCGCCGTGTTCCTGCAAACCGGAGACCGTAAGCGTGAATTCGGGCGAGCCGTGAACGAGAGAAAGGTCGTTGACGCGGGCATCCGAACCGGGCGCGAGCGAGGAAATATCGAAGTCGAGAACGGCGTTTCCGTAGACGTTCACGGACGCGCCGGCTGCGAAGGTCATCCGCCCGGTCAGTTTGCCGCCGCCGGAAACGACGAGCCAGGCGTCGGAATTGACCGCGACGCTGTCGGCCGCGCCGCCGGACAGGACGGTGGTCCAGCCGTTGACTTCGACGCCGGATGCCGTGCCGCCGGAAGAGATCGTGAAGAAACCATCGGAGGCGACGGAGGCATTGTTCGCGATGCCGCCGGACAGAACGGCGTTTCCGCCGGTGAGGACATTGACGTCCTGCGCGAGGCCGCCGGAGATCAGGAACCTGCCGCCGTCCGAGACGGTCACGCCCGAAGCGGAACCGCCCGCGTAAACCGTCGCGGTGCCGTTCAGATTGACCTTTTCGGCGATGCCGCCGGAAGAGACAAGCAGACGTCCGGTCTTCGCAAGCGTGAGGAAGACGCCGGACCCGCCGTTCTGAAGCTCCACAACCCCGCCGGAAACGGCGTTCGCGACGTAGGCGGTCCCGCCGGATGAAACGGTCAGGAAGCCGCCGCTGTTCGCGACGAGGGACGCCCTGCCGGACGGTCCCACGGTCATGGAGCCGCCGCTCTGGATGCTGTTCACGTTGGCGCTGCCGCCTGCGGAAATGAGGATGCGGCCGCCTCCGAGGACGGTGGTGCTGTTCGCCACGCCGCCGGAGACGTCCACGAAACCGGATTCGGCGACCTGGGTCACGATCATTTTTCCGCCGGAGAATACGGTCGCGGAGCCGCCGGTGAGGACAGAGGTATTCTCCGCCGTGCCGAAAACTTCCAGACCGTTGCCGGAACTTACGGCAAGACCGGAACTTGTGATGCCGCTGGAGATGATGACGGTTGCCATGGCGGGGACCTTTTCTGTATTCGGTTGACTGTTTCAGGCGGATTGCGTTCAGGCGAGCTTCAGGACGGCGGAGAACGCGCCGTCGTGCGTATTGGTGGGGAAGAGCGTCTGTTCGCGGACGAGCGTGAGATCGGGATATTCGGAAAGAAGCAGCCGGACGCGCCCGAGGTTTTCTTCGGATTCGAGGCTGCACGTGGAATAAAGGAGGGTGCCGCCTGGCTTGAGCAGGGAGACCGCGCTTTTCAGGATGGCGTGCTGGAGGACCGTAAGCTCGGCGAGGCGCGTTTTCGAGAAGCGCCACGGGACGTCCGGACGGCGGCGGATGACGCCGGTGTTCGAGCAGGGGACGTCGGCGAGGATGAAGTCGAAGGACTGCGGCGGGAACGGGAGCTCGCGGGCGTCGGCGGCGACGGTCTTCGCCCTGACTCCGGCGCGGCGGAGGTTGATGTTCAGGGTGGAGACGCGTTTGCGGGAACGGTCGGCGGCGGTGATCTTCGCGCCGGACGCGGCGAGTTCGGAGAGCATGATGGTCTTGCCGCCGGGCGCGGCGCAGAGGTCGAGGATGGCCCCGGACGGTTTGGATTCCAGCAGGCCGAGGCCCATGCAGGTGGCGGGGTCCTGCACGTAGAGGGAGCCGTCCTGAAGCAGCGGATTGTCGAAAAGGCCGACAGTATTGTTCAGCGTGAAAAAGCGGAAATCGCCCGTGTCGAAATCGGGGTCGAAGGGTTCGGGGCCGCAGTCCGCCAGCAGGGAGACGTCGGCACCGGGACGCAGCCGCACGGAGATGGGCGGATTGGAGGCGAACTGGCCGAGGATGGCGGACGCGCGTTCCGGTCCGTAGGCGTCGGTCCAGCGTTCCCGCAGGAGCGGCGGGCAGTCGGCGGGGATGTGCGCGCGGTCGACGGAATCGTCGCGGACATAGGCGCGGAGGATGGCGTTCACGAACGCGCCGCCGCCGGGACCGCGGAGCTTTTTGGCGGTGTCGACGGCGATGTTGACCGCGGACTGCCAGGGGAGCCCGGTCTGGAAGAAGACCTGCGCGGCGGCGAGGGAGACGAGGAGCCGCATCTGCTGGTTGACCTTGCCCTTTCTGGCGTGCTTGATGAGCAGGGAATCCAGGAAATATTTGTGGCGGAAATACTCGAACAGGAGGGAGGCGACGGCGGCTTTCGCGGGGAAATCCCCGGCGCGGAGGTCGTCCAGGCAGTCGTCGAGGGAGACGCCGTCATTTTCCCAGGCGGTCAGGGCGGAGAGGGCGTGTTCCAGGATGCCCTCGGAAATGCGGGATGTCTTCAACGGTATGCCTTTCTGTCGAGTGTGATATGAAAAAAGACGCCGGAGCCGTATGCTCCGTGTTCAATTAATATAGCATAAAGACGGCGGAAATGCAACCGCGGGAGGGAAAGATGTTGATACGGAAAAACGGCAGGCTTTTTCCGGATTCGGGAAGAGCCGGTTCAGAAACCGACCGGATCGTCGTCGTCCGCGGGCGTCGTGTGCGAGGGAACGCCGAAGGGCGCGTCGAGCGTTTCGGACTGGCCGGGAAGGATGTTTCCGGGCCGTTTTGCGGGACCGGATTTGCCGGAGGTCAGGCGGCGGAAGAGAGGTTCGAGGTCTTCGGACGCGGCGGAATCGCCGGAAAGCGCGGCATGCCAGTCGGAAAGGCGCGAGCCGAAGTGTTTTGCAAGCCAGGAACCTTCCGGCAGGGACTGGAAGGCGGTGCGAAGCGTGCCGAACTGGTTCAGAATACGATCCGGGATGCGGCCGTTTTCGAGCGAATCCGGGTCGAGGTCGTACAGGGAGCGGATCAGGCGGCCCAGGAGCACACGGACCTGCTGTTCCGCCGAGAAATAGACGTCCGGCGGATTCGGGTCGAGGCGGGAAAGGACGGCGAGACAGTACGCATCGGCGCGCGGCGGCTGCGTCCCGGCGAGCGACGCGGCGGACCGGAGATGGTCGCCCATGTCGGCGGCGGATGCGACGGCGGAGGGCGCGGCGTCCAGCATCTGACAGACGCCGGAGACCCAGGCGGCGGCATAGCGCGCCTCAAGCGGATAATCGAAATCGGCGAACGCCATTTCAGCGTCGAACAACGGGGAATCGTAAAAAGATTCGCTCAAAAACGGGAAGGATTCCGGGGGCAGGTCGCCGTAAAGAGCCTTCAGCGAGGGCGCGGCGTCCAGCAGGGACCGCTGATCCACAAAACGCGGCAGGAACACGAGAAAGCAGAACCCGGACATCAGGAAAAGCAGGATCAGCAGCAGCGTGATGTGCGAGGCGCGGAAGGAATGCTTTTTCGAGGGGTCGATGCGTCCGGCCGGAACATTGAAGACTTTACGGGAAGGATTCTGTTTTCCGGGTTCTTCAGCGGGAACCGTTTGCG
This sequence comes from uncultured Lentisphaerota bacterium, assembly GCA_900320095.1. GTDB lineage: Bacteria > Verrucomicrobiota > Lentisphaeria > Victivallales > UBA1829 > UBA1732. The sequence continues at coordinate 15,707 of ONQZ01000004.1, read as the reverse complement.
CCGGGCGCATGATGGCGCGGAGGGCGTCGTTGATGCGCGCGACGATCTGTCTGTACGAGGGTCGGGCGGCGGGATCGTGGTTCATCATGTCGAGGATGACCGAGGAGAGCGCGGGAGTGATGTCGGGGCGGACGAGGTCGGGCGGGACGGGATCGCGCTGCGTCCGCATATTGACGAGCTCCTGCACATCGTCCGAGCGGAACGGCGGTTTGCCCGAGAGCAGGTGATAGAAGGACGCGCCGAGGCTGTAAATGTCGCCTTCGGGGCCTTCCTCGCCGGTCAGGACCTTTTCCGGGCTGACGTACTGCGGACTGAGCCACATTCTGGTTGGGTCGAGGAAAGCCGAGGCGGACTTGCCGGAGACGACCTGGGAAAGCCCGAAGTCGGAGATCTTCGCGTTGAAATCGAGGTCGAGGAGGATGTTTGCGGGCTTGATGTCGTGGTGGACGATCCCGAGTTCGCGGGCGGCGTCCAGCCCCTCGCAAACATCGCGGATCCAGCGGCAGGTCTCCATGACCGGGAGGCGGCCCTTCGCCTTACGGAGACGACTTTCGAGCGTGCCGCCATTCATGTACTGCATGACGATGTACGTGGAGCCGTCCCATTCTCCGCAGGAATAGATGGGCACGACCGCGGGATGGTTGATCGTGGCGGCGATGCGCGCTTCATGCAGGAAGAGGTCGGGAGAGACGCCCTGTTTTGCGAGGTCGGGATCGAATATTTTGATGGCGACTTCACGGTCAAGCGCGAGGTCGAGCGCGCGGTAGACGACCGCCATGCCGCCCTTGCCTTCGGGGGATTCCAGCAGATAGTTGTTGAACCACTTGGGGACGATGAGGTCGAACGAGCAGGCGGGGCAGTTGACGTGGGAGAAGGACGGCATCTCGGAGACGTCGAGCTTCTGTCCGCAGCCGGGGCATGCGATTTTGATCCTGCGCGGTGTCTGCTCAGCCATGGTCGTGTTCACTCCAGCCAGAAGGTTTCAAGCGGTTCGAACTGCGAGGCGATGCGGAACGAGACGTCCTGCCGCCGGAGTTCGGCGAGGCGGGATTCGGCGAGCTCGGCGACCAATCCGGGGTCGTTGCACTCCTGGCTGAGGTGCGCGAAGACCAGATTGCGCGTGTTCGGGGAGAGGAGCTCGGCGAGCGCCTCCATGGCGTCGGGATTGCCGAGGTGGCCCTGTTTGCCGGCGATGCGGCGTTTGAGCGTGAGCGGGCGCGCCGAAGCGCGAAGTTTCGCGGGATCGTAGTTGGTCTCCAGCACGAGCAGGTCGCAGCCGCTGAGCTTGGCTTTCGCGAGGTTGGAGACGAAGCCGAGGTCGGTCGCGAAGCCGATCTTGTGCGCGTGGACCGTGAACGTGAACGCGATCGCGGGCGTGTCGTGCGAAATGGAGAAGGGTTCGACGCGGATGCCGCACAGGTCGAGCGGAGAGCCGGGCGTGATGAGGATCTTGTGCGCCGGGACCTTGTTGGCGCACTTCGAAAGCTCGCAGAAAGTCTCCGGGATGAAATAGGCCGGGATGCCGAGGCGGTCGGAGACGATGCGGCACGCGCTGGTGTGATCGGAGTGGTCGTGCGTGATGAGGATCGCGCGGAGCGAACACGGATCGACGTTGACGCGTTCGAGGCGGCACATCAGCTCCTTCGCGGAGAATCCGGCGTCGAGCAGCAGATTGCCTTCCGGTCCGTGGATGACCGAGGCGTTTCCCTTGCTGCCGCTGCCGAGGATGGTGCAGCCGAACGCGCGGGATTTGCCGGATGGCGGATTTGAGGAGGATGAAATCGGAGCCGGGTTCATGGGAGTTGTTCAGAAGAAATAAATGATTCTGAAATACTATAACCTTTTTCAGCGGAAATGCAACCCCCGCGCGCGAAAATTACGCCTGTATACAGAGAAGAATGCGGATCCGATTTCTTATTCGGAAACGCCTTCGGTTGTTTCCTCTGCGGAAACCGTCATTTCCTGCGTCTCTTCTGCCTGTTTTTCTTTCGCCTTCCTGAGATTCCACCATCTGCTGTAAAGGGGGTAAAAGACAACGCCAAAAACCAATATGAGGAACAGGATCGTAATCGGCAGTTCTCTCACGAATCCGGGGTTTCTTTTTTCATGGCGGATCTCCTTTTCAGAGCAGGTTGTTCAGCAGGGGCTTCAGGAATTTCCCGGTGTAGGATTTCCTGCAGGCGGCGACTTCCTCCGGGGTACCGGTGGCGATGACGCGTCCGCCCTCGTCTCCGCCCTCGGGGCCAAGGTCGATGATGTAGTCGGCGGTCTTGATGACGTCGAGGTTGTGCTCGATGACGAGGATGGTGTTTCCCTTGTCGCGGAGCATCATGAGGACCTGGAGGAGCTGGCGGATGTCGGCGAGGTGAAGGCCGGTCGTGGGCTCGTCGAGGATGTAGAGCGTATTGCCGCGCGGGATCTTGGCGAGCTCGGTGGCGAGCTTGACGCGCTGCGCCTCGCCGCCGGACAGCGTGGTGGCGCTCTGGCCGATGGAGATGTAGCCGAGGCCGACGCTTTCGAGCGTTTTGAGTTTGCGCGCGATGGGCGTGACGGCGGAGAAGAACTCGACGCCCTCGGACACGGTCATATCCAGGACCTCGGAGATATTTTTCTTCTTGTAGCGGACGGAGAGGGTCTCCTCGTTGAAGCGGCGGCCGTGGCACACGGGGCACTCCACGTACACGTCCGGCAGGAACTGCATTTCGATGCGGCGGATGCCGTCGCCCTGGCAGTCCTCGCAGCGTCCGCCCTTCACGTTGAAGCTGAATCGGCCGGGCCCGTAGCCCCGGACCTTGGATTCGGGCAGGGATGCGAAGAGGTTGCGGATGGCGGAGAAGAATCCGGTGTAGGTGGCGGGGTTGGAGCGCGGGGTCCTGCCGATCGGGGTCTGGTCGATCATGATCGCCTTGTCGATGAACTCGAGGCCGCGGATCTCCTTGTGCGCGCCGACCTCGCCGGCGTCGGCGAGCTCGAAACGGTGCTCGAGCGCGCGGCGGAGGATGCCGTTCACGAGCGAGGACTTGCCGGACCCGGACACGCCGGTTACGCAGGTGAAGACGCCGAGCGGGATCTTCACGTTGACGTTCTTGAGGTTGTTGTGCGTGGCGCCGACGATCTCAAGGAACTTGCCGGACCCGGCGAGGCGTTTCTCCGGGACGGGGATGGATTCTTCGCCGGAGAGGAATTTTCCGGTGAGGGAACGCGGGCAGTTGACGAGCTCGGCGGGCGGGCAGGCGGCGACGATCTCGCCCCCGTGGACGCCGGCGGCGGGGCCGAGGTCGATCACATAGTCGGCGCTCTGGATGGTCTCGGGGTCGTGCTCGACGACGACCACGGTGTTTCCGATGTCGCGGAGATTTTTGAGGGTGGCGAGGAGCTTGGCATTGTCGCGCTGATGCAGGCCGATGCTGGGTTCGTCGAGGATGTAGATGACGCCGACGAGGCCGCATCCGAGCTGGGTGGCGAGGCGGATGCGCTGGGCTTCGCCGCCGGAGAGAGTTCCGGATTCGCGGGTAAGGGAGAGGTATCCGAGGCCGACGTTCTTCAGGAACATGAGGCGGCTGCGGATTTCCTTGAGGAGCTCGGCGGCGATCTTGTCCTGCACGTCGGTGAGCTTGAGGTCCGCGAGGAAATCCAGCGCGGCGGACACGCTCTTGCAGTTGAAATCGTGGATGCTGGCGCCGCCGATCTCGACGGCGAGGCTTTCCGGGCGGAGGCGCGCGCCGTGGCAGGCGGGGCAGGTCTTCCGCATGGTCAGCTCCATCAGGCGCGTGCGGACGCTTTCGAACTCGGAGTCCTGGCTGCGACGCTGGAGGTTGGCGAGGATGCCCTCGAACGGCTTCTTCATCTCGTGGCGCTTGCCGCGCATGTAGAAACTGAAGTCGATGATCTCGTCGCCGCTGCCGTAAAGCAGGACGTGGCGGACGTGCTCGGGGAGGTCGCGCCACTTGGTGTCCATCAGCTTCGGGATGCCGTAGTGGGCGGCGATGCACTTGAGCATGTGGTTGTAGTAGATGATGAGGCGGTGTGCGCCGCGTCGCCAGGCGGGGACGGCCCCGTGGCGGAGCGTGGCGTTTTCGTCCTCGACGACCTTCGCGGGGTCCATGACCTGAAGCGAGCCGATGCCGCTGCAGACCGGGCACGCGCCGTAGGGGCTGTTGAACGAGAAATTGCGCGGTTCGGGCGGGGAGATGCTGATGCCGCAGTCCTCGCAGGAAAGATGCTCGCTGATGAGCTCCTCGCGCCAGACTTTTTCGCCGGAAACGAACGTGGCGTCGCGGTCCTCGAGGAGGAGCAGCATCACGCCGTTGCCGAGCTTCAGGGCGGATTCGATGGAGTCGTTGAGGCGGGAAGGCTCGAGCTTGCCGCAGACGAGACGGTCGACGACAGCCTCGATGTTGTGCTTGACCTTCTTGTCGAGCGGGGCGATCTGCTCGTCGAGCGCGACGATCTTCCGGTCGATCCGGGCGCGCACGAAGCCGTCCTTGCGGAGCTTGTCCAGGATGTCGCGGTGTTCGCCTTTGCGGCCGCGGACGACCGGCGCGAGGATCATCATGGCGGGTCCGGCGGGAAGCTGGAGCAGGCGGTCGCGGATGCGCTGCGCGGACTGTGCGGCGAGGACCTTGCCGCACTTGGGGCAATGGGGAGTGCCGACGTGGGCGTAGAGCAGGCGGAGATAATCGTAGATCTCCGTGACGGTCGCGACCGTGGAACGCGGATTCGAGCCGGCGGAGCGCTGTTCGATGGCGATGGACGGGGAAAGCCCCTCGATGTGGCGGACTTTCGGCTTGCCCATGCGGTCGAGGAACTGGCGGGCGTAGGCGGAGAGGCTTTCGACGTAGCGGCGCTGTCCCTCGGCGTAGAGCGTGTCGAACGCGAGCGAGGATTTGCCGGAGCCGGAAAGCCCGGTGATGACGGTGAGACGGTCACGCGGGATCGTGACGTCGATGTTTTTCAGGTTATGTTCGGCAGCGCCGTGGATGATGATGTCCTGCATGATGACGTCCGTTTCGTGTGAGTTCAGGAAGTGATGTGTTCCGCCCCGGCTTCCGGGTGCGAGGAAGAGATGAAGCGCGCCGCCTTGCGCTGTCTGCGCTTCTCGAACTGGAACATCTGAATGGCGTTCCAGCTGTTGTGCCAGAGGATGTAGAACAGCGGACCGAGGGCGGCGACGGGCGAGGCGAACGTGATCGCCAGATAGATCGTGAAAGAGGTATTTTTCTGTCCGAGGAGCTGGCTGGATTCGAGCTTGCAGCGGCGCGGTCCGAGCAGCCACCCGGTGAAGAAGTTCAGGACGCAGACGGCGAGCGTGGCGCAGCCGATCTGGAGGAGAATGGTGAGGGCGCTGACCTCCTGCTCGTCAAACGTCTTGCGCGCCATGCCGCCGAGGATGAGGAGCATGATCGACCAGGCCCAGAGGGCGTGCGGCGCGATCTTGAACTTTGCGAAGTCGGCGAGCCACGGCCAGAAATGGAGCAGGACGCGCGAGAGGAAGACGGGGAGCGCCATCACGAACGCGATGTTCAGGAAGACCTCGTTGACGAACTCCCATCTCAGCTGGCCCGTGACGAGCGGGAGCAGTCCGATCAGGAAGAGCGAGATGCCGAGGTCGCTGATCAGGAAGCCCATCAGGACAGTGGCGACGTTTCCGCCCAGGAACGCGATCACGACGGGCGCGGCGGTGGCGGTGGGGGAGATCGCTGTGAAGAAGACGGCTTTCGCGACCTCGGTATTGCCGCCGCAGACCCAGCAGGCAAGAAGCCACGCCAGCACGCCGATCGCGAGGTTGGCGGCGAGCAGATACCAGTGGTACAGACGCACTTTCAAGCCGCTGAACTTGATGCCGAGACAGGCGTTCAAGAGCATGACGACGAGCAGCCAGCGGACCATGAAGGATGCGCGTGACATCCAGGGGAAACAGAGTCCGATGAAGAGCGGGATGATGATTTTGGCAGGCTGTCTGAGAGCTTTCCACATAAGGTGAAACCTGAAAATAAAAGTAGGTCGCGGGCGCGAAAGGAAAGAAATAATATACCTCCAAACGCGCCGTTTTTCAAGGCGGAAAGCAATGTCGGCGGCACGAAACCGGAACCGGAGGAACAAAAAACATGTCACATTTAACCGATAGAAACAGCAGATGTTTGCATGTTTGTTTCGTCCGAAAGTGCGCAAAACGACCCTCTGTTGAAGAGTCCGTGCGGCGCCGCCGGGATCGGAAGCATGATTTCCCGCGGCAGGGAAGATCCGGAAGAAAGTCTCGAAAAAGGGATAAGAAAGATGCGAAACCGCGCGGAAATGAAGGTGGGATAACTCCCCGGCGTCCGCACGGACTCTGATTTGACGATCAATCGAAAATAAACTATAAACGGAGACGACAGGACGATGAAGCTGTCGGAATACTTTCTGCCGTACCAGAAACGGTGGATCCTGGACGACGCGCGAATGAAGCTGTACGCGAAATCGCGCCGGATCGGCATCACGTACGCCACGAGCTTCCGCGTGAACGACAAGTGCCTGCGGCGGCCGGGGACGGTGCAGTGGGTGACCAGCCGCGACGAATTCACCGCCCGCGAGTTCATCACGGACTACATCGCGAAATGGGCGGCGGCGGCCAACGCGGTCTGCCGCGGACTCGCCGGGGAGGATGCCGTGGTCATCGACCCCCTGCACGGGATCCGCGCCTACACGGCGGAATACGGCAACGGCAGCCGCGTCATCAGCCTGTCCAGCACGCCCGAGGCGTTCGCCGGGAAGGGCGGGGACATCCTGATCGACGAGGCGGACCTGCACAAGGACAGCGGACGCGTGATCGACATGGCGATGCCCTGCACCACATGGGGCGGCCAGCTGGAAATGGTGTCCGCGCTGAGCGTGGACGGAAGCGGCGAATCGCCGTTCTGCCGGATGCTTCACGAGGCGGAACACGGTGCGAACGCGATGGGATGGAGCGTCCACAAAACGAGCATATTGGATGCCGTGGAAGAGGGATTTGTGGAACGCGTCAACGCCGTAACCGGGAGCGAATTGAGCCGCGAAGAGTGGCTGAAGACGATGCGTGCGAAATGCCGCACGGAAGACGCCTGGCGGACGCAGTATCTGATCGAAGCGGCGGAGGCGGGCGCGTCGCTGCTGGACTACGGCATGATCGGCGCGTGCGAAAACGACGCGGGCGATCTTGAGAAAGCGTTGAGCGAACATCCGAAGGCGATCCGGTACGCCGGATACGACGTGGGGCGGAAGAGGGACGTCGGGGTGTATTTCGAGCTGACGCGCATCGGGGACATCCTGTGGCAGAGCGGATACGAAGTCATGGAAAACATGCCGTTCCGCATGCAGGCCGACGCCCTGGCGCGCCGCCTCGACGACGCCCGGCTGGAACGCCTCTGCATCGACGCGACCGGGATCGGGATGATGCTGGCGGAGGAGATGCAGGAACGCCACGGGAAATACCGCGTGGAGAGCGTGACGTTTACGGGGCCTGTGAAGGCCGCGCTTGCCATGCCGGTCCGGGCGGCGTTCGAATCGCGCGGCATCCGGATCGTCGCCGACGACGTGCTGCGGCACGACCTGCACAAGATCGTGCGGAGCGTGACCGCCGCCGGAAACGTGCGCTACGACGCCGAACGCGACGAATCCGGACATTCGGACCGGTTCTGGGCGCTCGCGCTGGCGGTCCATGCGGCAGGCAGGGGGAACGAGGCGCCGTGCGGAGTCGATCCTCTGCCGCCGCCTCATCAGCGGCGCATGGAAGACCGAATTTTCGGCTGGTAGGAGGACAAGTCCTCCACTACAGTTGTGCCCGGCTCCGCTCGGGCACACACAGAGTGTGTCGAGTAGTGCCGTGCTCCGCTACGGCACGGAGGACAAGTCCTCCACTACAGTTGTGCCGTGCTCCGCTACGGCACGGAAAACGGATTTTTACTACCCCATTGGGGACAAGACAAAACAAACATAGGAGCAGGAAATGAGCACTGTAAAACAGGACGCGAACGGAGTCCCGGAGGAATGGACTCTGCTGCATGCGGGCGTGAACCGGCTCGTGAAAAACGGAAAGGACTATGAACTGCGATTGAGCGTGGAGGACCTGGACGCTATCGCGGCGTACCAGGCGAAGAAAGGCGAGGCGATCCCGATCGACTCCAACCATTACCTCCACATTCTGGCGGAAAAGCACGGCGTGGAGGAAAGCGAAGCGCTGCGGCTGATCCCGTCGGGCGTTGCCGCGATGGGATTCGGGACGCTGTTCCGCGAGGGCGACGAGCTTCGCATCCGGGCGGAATGGACGCCGGGCGCGTACGAGCTCCTGAAGGAGAAGATTTTCCGGTACTGTTCGCCGGTGATCCGCGGCCTGAAGGAAGGCCCGATCCGCATCACGAGCGTGGCGATGGAAAACGAGCCCGCGCTGAACTGCGAGGACGTCCTGGCGGCGGGCGGCGAGGGAGACGACGCCGACCCGGAGGACATCGGACGGAACGCCATCGAACTGAAACGCCTTCAGGACCCGATCGAACGCGCCCTCGGGCGTCTGCTCGGGAAGACGGCGTGGAACGAGATCGTGCTGTCCGGCGAGGACGACGAAGAAGGCGCGATCGAGCGTACGGCGGCCGCGATCGAGGCGAAAGCGGACACGATCGCCGCCATGCGCGAAGGACTCGGCATCGCGGACGGCGAACCCGACGATGCGATGTCCGCGGCGCTGGATGCCGTGAAGGAACGCGCCGGGCAGGCGGCCGCCCTGCGGCAGGAGCTCGACACGATGGTCTGCGCCGCCGAGGAAAAACGCAAGGCGGAGCTGATCGAACAGGGGCTTCAGGAGGGGAAGCTGACGCACGCGCTGGAAGACTGGGCGAGGACCCAGGACTGCGCCGTGCTGGCGTCCTACCTGGAGCACGCGCCCGCCGTGGTGCCGGGCCGCATGGCGTTCGCGCCGGACAAACGGCGCGCGCCGAAGCGGAGCCTGAGCGCGGCGGACGAGGAAATGATCCGGAAATTCGGATTTGACAAAGACGAATACCAGCGCGCCATGCACGGCTGAAAAGCCCAGCGGCGCAAAACAATCACAACACAGAAGGAGACATGAACCATGTCAGCACTCACAGAATCCAGAGACACCCGTGAAATCGCGGCCGGCGGCGTTCACTACACGCGTGAATTCACCGTCGCCTCGGGCAGCACCGTCTACGCGGGTGGCATCACCGCGATCAACTCCAGCGGAAAAGCGATCCCCGCCACGTCCGCTGGTGCCATCACCGTGGTCGGCCGCGCCGAAAACACGGCGTCCGGCGGCGAGACCGTCAAGACCCGTTCCGGCATGTTCCTCTATGCCCCGGTCAGCAGCGGCGCGTTTGCGCTGAGCGACCTGAACAAGACCTGCTACGTGAAGGACGACCAGACCGTCACGCTGACGGGCGGCACGGCGGCGGTGGTCGCCGGCGTCGTGCGCGACGTGCTCGCGGACGGCGTGGTGGCGGAAATCGGCAACGGCCCGCTCTGAGCCGGATCATCCGAGTTCAACAACACAAAAACAATCTGAAAAAGGAAAATGAATATGGAACTCAATCATGAAACGCTGTCCGCGATGCGCACCAGCTTCAATCTGAAGTTCAAACAGGCGGTGGAAGGCGCGGAGACGATCTACCGCGACCTCGCCGACATCGAGGGCGATCCGAAGCACACAGCCATGGAAATCCCGTTCCTCGACGCCTTCGCCGGGATGCGCGAATGGCTCGGCCCGCGCCAGATCAAGAACCTCTCCACGCACAAGATTCGCCTCGTGGAACGTCCCTGGGAGGACACCGTGGCGATCCCGGTGCGCGACGTCGAAAGCGACAACTGGGGCATTTACGGCACGCTCGTCGCCGCCATGGGCGAGGCGGGCGAACAGCTGTGGGATACGCTCTTCACCGAGGCGCTCGTGAATCCGCCGAACTGGATCGACGGCGCCAGCTTCTACAACAGCTCCCGCAAGTACGGCCCGAGCACGATCAACAACGTCACGACCAACGCCCTGACGTTCGCCAACTTCGGCTCGTTCTTCACCCAGATGTACTCGTTCCGCGGCCACAACGGCCAGCCCGTCAACACGCGTCCGACGCACCTGATCGTCGGCCCCGCGCTGGAGGACACCGCCCGCGAGATCCTGTACTCCGACACGTACCGCGACTCCAACGACCAGGAATTCGCCAACCCGCATAAGGACAAGGTCAAACTGGTCGTCAGCCCGCGCCTCACCGGCACGAACGCCAACTACTGGTTCCTGGGCCGTTTCACCGGTGTCCTGAAGCCGATCCTGGTCCTGAAGAACAAGGAAGCCTCGCTCACGATCCTGAACCAGCCGAACGACGAAAACGTCTTCATGGACGGCAGAATCCTCTTCGGCGCCGAGGCTTACGGCAACGCGGCTGCGCTCTTCCCGCATCTGCTGGGACGCGGCGGCACCGCCGCAGGCTGACCGGACGCGGAATGACCGAACACGGAATAAGCGGCTGACGGATGAGGGGGGAGCTGGGCACGGGGAATCCGCCGTGAAACTCTATCTCCTTGGCGCGGAGGCGGATTCTCTTTTGATTGCCGTCAAACAGGATATCCGCCGTACGGATTCTCCGCCCTCCCCCCTCGCCGGGGACAGCCGTTTTTTCTTTTTGCAGCTCAAACAACAACAGAATGAAAGGATCGTCTCATGGCATACGCCACGATCAATGAACTGAAAGTGCGCCTCGGCCAGGATTACGCGGGCCTGTACGGAAACGACGAGGCCGGCACGGGTGCGGCGCAGGCCGACCTGGACGCGGCCGCCGCGGAAATCGACGCGTCCGCCGGATGCCGCTACGAAACGCCGGTCGCATCCGAACGCGCCGAAGCGCTGCTCCGCGACTGGAATCTGACCCTGTGCGAGGAGCGCGCCCGGGTGCGCTGTGCGGGCGATTCGCTGCCCGACAAACTCAAAATGCGTGTCGCCCATGTGCGCGGATCGCTGGAGAAGACCGCGTCCGGCGAACTGGTCCTGCCCGGTGCGGCGGAATCCGTGCGCGGCCAGGGATTTGCCACGGTCGCCTGCGACGAGCCGGTTTTCTCCCGTGAAACCATGAGGGGCTACTGAGATGCGCGCAACGGGGTTGATTTCCGGGTGGGACGGAGGCGGTTTCGACATCGCCATGCGGAACATCCGCGTGCGTTCGACGCTGACCGGGACCGTGTCGGTACACGGGGAGGACGGCAGGAAGGACAAGCTCGCCGCGACCAGCCGCCGCACGGAGCTTGAATTCGACGGCCTCGTGGAGGGCGGCAACGTCCCGGAGGCCGGGGAGACGCTGACGTATCAGGAAAAGACATTTCTCATCACGTCGGCGGTTCTGACCGCGGAAAAAGGAAAATACCAGCGGTTCGCCGTGAAGGCGGAACGCAGCGACGAGGCCGAGGTGTCGGGACTGTAACATCCTGACGGAACAAGAGAAACAGAACAAAACAGAGAACAACGGGAGACAGATATGAACGGGGAAACGGCAGTCAGGGCGGAAGCGCCGGAGAGCGTATACGATCCGGAGGCGGAGGTCATCATGGAGATCCTGAGGCAGATCAACGCCGAACTCGACGAGATCGCGGAAAAGCTCGAGGAAATCGGCACGATCGACTGAGGCAGGAGGGGAAACATGCTGAAATTGAAACACAAAAGCATCGTCCGGAGCAGGGACTCCGGCGGGGCCTCTTTCCGCGAAATCTATTACGGGACGCGGGAAGAGGTGGAGGAACGAAGCGCACGCCTGACGATCGGCGACCGGGACAAATCGGGCGAATACGAACTGGTCTCCTGGCGGACGCGCCAGATCGGCGGCCCGGTCTACGAGATTGAGCTCAACTGGGAGAACCTGAACGCCGGAAGCAATCTGCGGTTCCTGATCGGGCGGCACGGTCCGAAGGAACACACGCTGGACGTGACCGTCATGTCCGTGCCGCTGGAACGCCATTCCGACTACAAAACGAACTGGAACTACTGTCTCGCGGCAAAAGGGACGGACGAGGTCCCCGCGTGGTGGGCGACGGCGACCGATCCCGTGCTGACGGCGCCGCAGCGCGCCAGCTACCGCTGGGTGAAGACGCCGCAGGCCGTTACCTCGCTCGGCGAGGCGTGGCATCTGCTGAAGATGCCTGTCATGAACTGCGAAACGTATCTGATGCCGAGCTACACCATCACGGAGTTCAGCCGTCACTGCACGCTTCGCGACGCCTCGTGGGCCGCGGCCGCATGCGCCGGAAAGATCAGCATGCCCGCGCTCGGCGATTTCGGCATGGGCGTGACGAACTGGCTGAACCTCGGCGGACAGATCCATCCCGACGGACGCCGCTACATCGCGAAGGTCATCTACAAGGCGTCGCCCGACCCGGCGGGCTGGGACACCACGCTGTATGAATCCGCGGAGGAGAACGGCGCATGATCGTACCCAGACTGGAATCCGGAGAGAACCTGTTCGAGGTCCTGAGGGAGAAATTCAACGCGCTCGCCGAGGCCGTGGAGCAGCTTGACAAGCTCGCGTCCGCCTCCCCGCTGCTGGATGTCCTCGACACCGGCGCGGGAAAGCTCATCCAATGGAACGGACCGGAACCGGAAAACCCGGGCGCGGCGGCCTCGGAAACACCGGTTGCGCCGGGCTATGCCGGGGCGTTTGCCGTGGAGCTCGTCGGCGGGACATCGGCGCGGGTTTTCAACGGCGCCGATCCGTCCGGTGAATACGCAGGAGAAATCCGCATCGGGACTGTCATTCACAACATGCCGGCCGGCACGGTTCCGGTCGTGCCGGGGCAATCCGCCTCAATCTACCTGACCGTGTATTACGACGCGTCCGCCACGCCCCCGGCTCTGGTGTACGGGTTTGCGAAAAGTCTTTCCGCATCCGTCACCGGAGCGCAGGGGTGGTACAAAACATTGGCGAAAGTCAGTTCGGCGGGGACTGTAACGCAGGTGCATCTGAGCGGCAACGTCGAAATCAGCGGGAGATGGATCTGATGAGCTTGTGGGACGACTATCATCTGAACGATCCGGCGTTCTGCACGCCGCTTCCGGTGATGCGCGGGCTGGTGTTGGCGCTCTGTGAACGTCGGGAGGCCGTGGATTCCGAGTTTCATGCGAGCTGCACATCATCCGGCGCGTCCGCGGTCGTTGAGAATCTGCTGGCGCACATTATCACGGGGGAGTGGTACGACAACGCCGATCCGGAGAAGATCCCGTTCCGGGAGATCAAAACGGAATATGCATACGACGAGATCTGGGGGTATTCCCGAAGGCTTTCCTATATGCACATCTTCGATGCGTTTCTTCTCCATACGCTGGACGAATACAACGCGCGCCGGTTTACGGACAGCGCGGGGAGTACAGCCTACGGTTCGCTTGAAATCCTCGCGTCGGCGCTGGCGGAACCCCTGATCGTGCCGGAGACCGTCCCGGAGAACAACTCCTATCCGAAGGATTACGTCGATGGAACGCTTCAGGTCTGTCTGAACACTGCCTGGGCATCCCAGAGAACAAGGATGCTGAAACTGCTCCGGTATGTAAGCGTTACCAGCGGCGGATTCATGATGCGTCACGCCGTCTCGCCTGCCTATTATCACAGTTTCGGCTCATCGCCGCAGACGGCATACGATGCGATCCCGGAATGGACGCTTTACGAGACGGAATTCGGCGGATGGTACAGTCCGCTGGAATGCTGTCTGAACTACGAGCATACGGACCTCAGCGACCCGAACGAACGCTGGTCAATCCGTTCCGCGTGGGAACCGGTACTGCTTACGCCGGAGCATCACGGCTGTCCGGCGGCGTCCGGCGGAGAGATCGTGTTCGACGCGGTCGATCTGCGCGAACGGGACGAAGACGGAAATCCGGTGGAGGATCCGTACAACACATACGTTTTCGATCCGCTCTGCACGACCGTATCGTCCGGGGCGAACACGCTCATTCTGAGCAGCGGCGCCTTTGCCTCGTGGGGATATGGTTCGGCTTCGGGGCTCGGCGGTCCGGACACCGCGCCGGACAGTTACATCCGCGGATGGCAGGCGTTGAATGTCAGGGTCGTCTACGACTACGAATCAAATTTCAATTTCAAACAAGGAGAATGATATGCAGGACATTGTTTTTTATGCGATAGCAAACCAAACACTCGGAACTGTGTGCGATTATGTAAACGAGCATCGTCCGAAAGCGCCGATTTTGACGATCGGATCCGCCGTGTGTTTGCGAATGCGGTTGTTTGCGTCCGATAAAGGTACTGCGCCGTATCCGATAGACTCTTTCAGCGGTATCGTAAGCTGGCAGTGGAGCATGGACTCCGTTTTCGACCGGAGGACGCCATGCAAGCTGGTCGCGGATGAAGGCGGCATCTCTGTTCACACTGTGACCGATACGATCAATGGTGAGACGACGAGTTTCACGGAATTCGTAATCCCGATTTCGAATATGGAGACGGACGAACTTACGGCCTGGCTCGGAGAAAAAGATGAAAAAGGCGGGCTGCACGGGGAACTCCTCGGATATGACAGCCGCGGGAAAGTCGCTTTTGTTTTTCTGATCAAGGATTTCAAAATCCAGAACCGTATGTCCGGACTTTACGACCCGACTGCTGTGGATGAGGGAATCGTGACCCGTCCTGTCGCGGAACAGATGATCCAGACGGCCGTTTCTGCATCGGCAGCTACGAAACAGGACAAACTGACATCGACGAACGCAGGGACGGGGATTTCGATCAGCAGTTCCGGCGTCATCAGCGTTTCCAGTTTGCCTCAGAGCTCGGTTTCAGGTCTTTCCGCCTCGCTTGCCGCGAAACAGGACAGTATCACAGCGGGGTATCGCATGGCGATTGTCAGCGGTTCCACCGTGGATCAGGCCAGATACTTTGCGATAGAACCTACGATCACCGCGTCGGCGAATCAAACCAAAACGGTCGTCCTGTGCGCGGGGAAAGCATACGAAATACATGTCACTGCCACGAATGCCAAAGTGTTGCTGAACCGTGAAGAACCGCCGTCCGTGCGTACCTTCGGGCTTGAGGGACACATGGAAATATTCGTAGCAAACACAGGCTGCGTCCAGACAGGCGCAAACGTCGTCCTCATAAACGCGCTGGAGCCCGACGCGGTGAACAATTGCACTGTGCGCTTTCACGACGGCCTCGCAATCATTTCCGTGGAAGACCATGTTGCGGGATATATCGTGACTGTCAATGTCGCGTCCGGATCGGGTTCGCTCGCTTACGGCCTCGCGTCCGCCACGAACGAATACATCTCCATCGACGCCTCGCTGAACGGCCAGACGCTCGATCTCGCTGGCGTTACGACCAGCGCGGGCGAGAAGCATGTCGTCGGCAACGGCTACGCGGAGACCATCATCACCGGCGGCATCACCTGTACCAGCAAGACCACGTTCAGCAACCTCTCCATGCTGAACACCGTTGTCAGCAGCGGCACGATGACCCTTGGCGACGTGTATATTCCGTCCGGCTCGACCGTCAGTGCGTCCGGCGGCGCGATCGGCATTGAAAAAGTGAGCGGGAATGAAGGTGTGATCGATTTCGGCGGGAAAAGAGTCAGTATAAAAGAAGGAACAATCTCCGGTATAACAATCAGCGGAGCAATCGGTTCGTCCTGGAGTCGTCCTCCTTTCCTTATGACCGGGACTCTTGATGGGGTGCGCATTACCGGCAACGGGGACAGGAATACTGAAA
>ONQZ01000005.1 GCA_900320095.1 uncultured Lentisphaerota bacterium | reverse complement strand
CTACTCCAACATCGCCGATGAGATCGGGCGGGATTCCGTCACGGTCAAACGCTGGGTCTCCATCCTCGAAGCATCCGGCCTTGTTTATCTTCTGGAGCCCTTTGCCAACAGCGCCCTCAAACGGACGACCAAGCCCCCGAAGCTTTACTTCCGCGACACGGGGCTGGTTTGCTACCTCACCCGATGGCTGACACCGGAAACACTTGCCTATGGCGCGATGAGCGGACATATCTTCGAGACATTCGCAGTCTCCGAAATTCTGAAGTCGTTCGCTAACGCCGGACTGGACTACAGACACTTCGTATCGTTCTACCGTGGACATGGCAGCTCGGAAGACAAGGAATCCGAAATCGACCTGATCATCGAGGAGAACGGTATCTTGTACCCGATTGAGATTAAGCAGAGCGCCAACGTGAAAGCAACGGAAACTGCAGCATTCCAGATTCTGGACAAGGTCAAATCCTCGAAGCGAGGTTCCGGCGCAATTCTCTGCAACTGTCCACAGCCTGGACGACTTCGGGAAAATGTGCTTCAGATTCCGGTCTGGTATATTTGATGTCAATTCCGATGGTATGGGTTCAGGTTTTCTTTCTGTAGGCTAAAAATATATATTCAAATACTGCACCCCCATGCCGGATTGGTTCCGGCATGGGGGTACGAGTTCTTATGTGCCGTTTCTAAGCTCTTATACCCTGTTTCGTAAGTCATGTGACCACGAGTTTGTCCTGGACATATGGTTGGCATACGGTTCAAAAAAACTCTTTCTCTTTTGGGGTCCGAAAACGTCGCGAGACATCCCCGATTCAGCGGTTTAACCTCAAAATGACCCAAAACGTAAGGCCTTTCAACTCCCATATGCCTACCGCTTTTCCGCGACAAACTTGACCTACGTTTTTTCGAGAGGAAAACGATTTGGACGAACGCAGAGAATTTATGTTGAGCGCCGGGGGCATTCACTCCCGCCGTTCTCCCATAGCTGAGAAATATCAAATCCGGAAAAGCAAAAAGCCGATGAAAAAAAGGAGGTCTCATCGGCGACTTCAATGAGGATGCGTGAGTTCTCTCAGCGTCCGAAAAGACGCTTCAACGTCTTTCGTTCTTTATCGAAGCTATGAATACTGTAATACGCCGTTGCCAAACCATCCAAACATCATAAACAGAAAAAAATACGGGCTGTTGTCCGCTGCATAAATAAAGAAATGATACACGCTGTTGTCCGGAGCGGATGGAACTGTCCGGCCGAGTGCGGCCGACTATTTGGTCCGGGATGACGTCGAATCCACGGACTCGACAAGGGCGGTATACTTTTTCAGGTTCGGATTCCATCGGAAACATGCGGAAACCGCGCGGCAGCCCCGCGTCCAGAACCAGCAGACATACCCCCACAGGACCCGGTCCCATGCGCCATGTTTTGGCAGATGGTACACTCGGCGTATCATGATGGGGTTATGAGTCCGGATCACCTCCAGCACGCCTCCGACGACATGTCCCTGTGCTTGATTCCTGCTCAGAAGAAGGGATACGTTTTCGGGTTTTCCGAGTTTGCCGCGGAGTTCGAAGATCCGGCGGAAATCGGCGGTTTTCTTCAAATCCGCCTTGAAATCCGCGATCGCATCGGCGGGGAAGAACTCGGGGAAAGCCGCCAGCAGGTCGCCCGGATACGGCAGATGCCATCGGGCCGCCAGATTCCGGAGTCCTTCATAATCGATGTTTTCGTTTCGTATTATTACAGCCGCATCCGTAAGCAGTTTCGGGATGTCGGCATGATAATACGACTGGGATGCGGCGTGGCGGGTGAGCATAAGCAGATTCATTTCCGGGGAGAGGACCCGCTGACCGTCCCCGGCGGGATATTCCACGGTGTATTTCCAGATTTCGAGCGGATCAATACCATCGAAGTTGGCGAGCGTGAAATGCGGTTCGATGACGTATGGTCCGCGCGCATGCGGAGAGAAATGGTGTTCTGTGGATTTGAATGCGGCATCCTGGGCGTCCGAATACATTTTCATCGCATTCCAGCCGTCGTTTGCCAGTACGGAGAGCGCACGTTCACAGTCATCGGGATGGAACCAGATGTCCCAGTCTCCGAACATGCGCAGTGCGGTATCCGGGTACAGGCGATATGCCAGGTCCGCGCCTTTGATCGGTACGAATCGCAGGTGATGCTCCGCCAGCACGCGATAGAGTCGTTTCAGTTCCTGCGATCCCATCAGGGCCTTCACCTGTCGCGCCTGGTAGTCCTTCCGGTATTCCGTCCGCTCCGCTTCCGGCAGCGCATCGTACAGATACCGGTAGGCCCACGCTGTCAGGCCGAAGCTTTTCACCTCGGATTCCAGTTCGCCCCTCCGGGATTCGTTCTGACGGCTGTAATAGTCTTTGGCATCACCGAACATGCAGGCGCCGAGAAACTGAAGAAGGCAAGACGGAATCCCGTAATCGTAACTCATGGCTCATTTCCCTCCTTCGGCTTGTTTTTCCTGCGCGGACTGCCCGGATGCCGAGCCCGATGCCTGCTTCGGAATCCGGAAAAACAGACGTTTCGACCAGTGCAGATACATCCTTTTCCCGTCGGGCGCACCGGCGGCCACGGGGATCCTTCCGAAACTCCACTGCACCGTTCCGTCGCGGAATCGCGTTTCCGTGTTCGCCGGGAGCCGCAGGAATTTCAGCGGCTTGAACGGGCGAAGCAGACAACCGGCAATCCGCCGCATCTTCCGTCTGCGCTGCTGGCGGCGGAACATCTCCATTCCGGCATCGCCGCCGGGCACGGGCCGCACGGTCCCGTTCAGAGATCGTGCGCGGACGACCAGTTTGAGCCGGCTGTCCGGCGTCAGCCTCAGCGAATCCGGACGGTCGTTGTTGTCGCCCATCGTGACGGCGCCGGACGCGTCTTTTTCGACGATCCGGTGCACGTAGTATGGCGTGCGCTCGAAGATCGCGACCACATCGCCGATCTGAAGCGTTTCAAGGGCCGTTTCCGCGAGGAAAAGGATTTCCCCGGGCACGAATGCCCCCCGCATGCTGTTCCCCGTGTAATGCGCCTCCTTCGGCGTTCCCGGCCCGTTCATCGCAAATTCACGCCTCCGACACCAGCGACCGGTTTCGAAGATCCTCCAGGAACGCCCTCACATCCTCGGCCGCCTGCGACTCGCTCACGTCCTCGTATTTGCCGCACAGGCCGGAAATCATTTCCGCCTCGGTCGCGCCTTCTTTCACCAGGTTCCAAAGGTACACGCCGGTCTTGTTCAGCGAAAACGCCGCGTTGGTGTTCGGGTCGAATACCAGGCCGGTTCCGTCGAATTGCGGCGCCATCGTTGCAAACGGGTTCAGTTTCATCCTCAGATTCCCTTCGTATTTGATATCGTTATCGTTGTTTGGTTGTTCCGGAGTTTCCGGTTTTCCCCGGCCAGCTTTGTTACGATGCCGCGCCGGGTTTCGCACGGCACGTCAAGCAGCCCGGTTTCCCGGATAAATTCGTAGATCAGGTCGCTGCCCCAGTGTTCCTCAGCCAGCTTGATCGTCTCCGCCGTGATCTCGGGCAGCCCCATCAGTTTGTCCAGCACGCCGCATCGCAGGATGACGCCGATGGAGTCCACCAGGAACTTCCGGGCGGCGTATTCGTGCCGGTCCCGAAGGAATTCTTCGATCAGCGGCAGGATTTCGCTTGTCGCGCACATCTGCTCGAATTGCAACGCTGTCGGTGGCGCGGAAAACACCCCGGCCCCGAGGAACCGATATTCGTAGTACGGCCCCTCCACCACGCTCCGGAATGTCTTCGCAAAGTACAGAAAAAAGAACGACAGGTACAGGTCCGTGAATTGTTTAAGCTCAATGTCCGGCATGTTTTCCGCTGCGGTACGGCAAACACTGCTCCGATAGATCTTCGTATAAACGTTGTGCGGGAACCGGTGCATACAGAAGCAGTCGTACAGGATCTTTGCCCCGGACGATTCCATCGGCAAACACTGCAGCGATTTCATGAATGCGCCGATGTTTGCCCCTTTCGGGTGTTTTACGCGAATCGCGAACTGCAGGATGTCCACGTCATATTGCTCGATCAGACGCACCGCGTTCTCGATCGCCCCCGGCAGCAGGATGTCGTCCGCGTCCACGAACATCACATAGTCCCCGCGCGCTTCCAGCAGCCCCGTCTTCACCGCCAGCACGATCCCATGGTTCTTCTCGAATCCGTAAAGCCGCACGCGGCTGTCGCCCGCGGCCATTTCACGCAGGACAGCCGCCGTCCCGTCCGTCGAACCGTCGTTGATGCAAAGCACCTCGATTTCGCGCAGGGACTGCGTTAAAACCGATTCCAAGCTTTCCCGCACAGTCTTTTCCCCGTTGTACACGGGGATGATAATCGACACTTTCGGTTTCATCGCACACCAAGGCTTTCCAGATAGGATTCGATCACCGGGATCGGATTCCCCTCAAGTACGGTCAGCAGCGCACGCGGCGGGTATTTCCCCGTGATGATGTTCGTCAGCGCCCGGATGCGGTCTCCCAGACGCCGCTGCATCGCCTCCGGCAGTTTGTCCGCATAAAGCAGGTTCCAGTAGAACATCGACCGGTAGCACTGCGCGTAATACTGCGCCGCGCTCAATTCCACGATCTGGTCCCCGCCGGTCCTGCTCTCATTGCGCCCAAGCGCCAGGACACCGATCAACGGCAGTTCCTCCCCAGCCGGGTAGTTCCACTCATTTTTCCCCTCGCGACATGCGCTCCACGTCGGCATCCGCCGAACATACACCGTATCCCCTCCGCTGAAATCCATCAGCGCCATGTCGTCGGAAATACATTTCCCTCCGTGCGCGCGCCACCGCGCCGATACCGTGCTTTTCCCCATCCCGCTTTCCCCGAACAGCAGCACCACGCCGCGGTCCGTCTCCAGCGCCGTACAATGCACCAATACCGCCTTCTCCCCGCGCAAAAGCGCGTTCATCCCGGCGAAGATCAGTCCCGTCAGCCAGAGATAGTTTTTATAGTAGTGTTTGTCATGGGGAGCCTTTTTCCATCCGCCGATCAGAATATGACTCCAGTCCTCCGTATACGCCACCTCGGTCAATGCCGTTTTGATCAGCGGATGTCGTTTTTCCGGAAGCTCGGACGGGGGAACAAACTCCAGATCAAATGTTCCCGATTCCCGTTCGGAAGGATTTGCTTCCATACATAAAAGCTGCGTAAAGCCATCAAACAGTATCTTCTCTTCCGGGGGTTCTGTACATAATATGATGTGACCGCCGCCGTGCAGATTCAACACGATCCGGCGGTACGCCTGATGATGCGTTTTGATTTCCTGACTGTCCTGAACACTTGAATTCATAGTAAAATAGGCTGGAAAAAGTTCTGCATTGCGGCGTTGCCGCCGCAATGCAGAGAGTTCTGATTTTAACTGATCATGCAAATATGCATGAATGAATCAGTCATCAATACCTTCGGAGTTATCATCAGATTCACCAGTTCCGGAACCGCCCCCGGCAGACCCGTAAATCAGCGTGACCGGGGCGATTTCGGAGATCGCAGGAGCCTCGTAGGGCTCCTGCGCAATGATTTGCATGTGTTTCATAGGTTGTGTTATCCTTTCCTTGTTAGGTTTGTTGTTGGTTGATTAGGCAAGACGCGTGAGGTACATGGCGCTGCTCGTTTCCTCACTCTCACCCACATTATAATCGCCGAAGGAGAGCTTGTACTGGTTGTCACCAGCAGCAAACGTGTAGGCGTTGTCGGCAAACACGAGGTCGTCACCGGTAGCACCGTTGATGCTCTTGATACCCTTGAAAGCGAATGTCTCGAAGTTGATATTGTCGCAGATGACCCAGGGGTCCCCACCTTCAGCTACCGTCTTCATAGCTTCGATTCCGGTCAGGGTCAGATCGTCGCCGGCGAAGTTGTTCGCGAACGCGCCGTTCAGCGAGCTGCCGAATTCGAACGTCCAGTTGCTGGCATCGGCCAGGCCGTACTTATCCGTGTTGATCAGCGTAACTTCCGTTTCGGACTTGACGATGACATCGGAGAAGCCGCGGATCGACGTGCAGTTGAACGTGTTTTTGAAGCCTTCGAACGTCAGCGTTCTCGTCGCATTCGCAGCCATCGTGGTGACATACTCACGTTTTGCATCTTCCGTGTAGTAATCACTGCCGCAGCCGCCCCAGACGGACTCGATCTCGAGGTTGTCGCCGTTACCGGTCAGGGTAAGTTCCGTACCTTTTTCGATGACGCCGTTGCCATAGGAACCAACGATCAGAGCTTTCATCTGGATCGTATTCTCTTCACCGGCCTCAATTCTGACAATGGCTTTCTCGTCAATGAACGTGCAGTTGGAACCGGCCTTCTTCTGCGAGAAGTTACCACCGTAAACCGTATCATTGAAGATTGTATCGGCGGTTTCGCTGTTGATCGTCAGGCTCGTGCCCGTGACGATTGCCTGGGAAGTAACATCCGTGAGGTTGTAAAGCAGACCGCCGGCAAAGTTGTAGTCGAACGTACCGCCACTGATGGTCGTGGTGATCGTGCCTTCACGATAGAACAGGCCTTTGACCTTGATGTTGTCGCCGGCAACGACGGTCCTTGTAAAATGACCGTCTTCAATCGTGAGGTTGAGATTCCCACCGAGATCAACGACATCGAATCTGCCGGTGCCCGCAGTTTCCTGCTTTTTGCCGCCGAACACACTCTTCTGGAACTCGCCGCCCTCAATCGTGATGTACTGATTGACATGAGCCGTTCTGGCAGCGTTCACGAAATACAGAGCGTCTGCATAGGTCACATCCTGAACGATCACATTGTCGGCGTAGTACGTCTCGCCATCATCGCCTTCCCAAGTATACTTAAGAGCGTTGTCGAGGGACGACTTGCTGTTGACCTTGATCTCGTTGCAGGCTTCTTTGATCAGAGTGAGGGTTTTGTTCTCAGTGTTGTAATTGAAGTATTTCGCAACGTTGTTTTCGGTGTTGTTTCCAACGATGGAGACCTTAGTGACAGAGGGAATGCCCGTGATCGTCGCAGAAGCAGTGTTCTTCGTGCTCGTGAGGCCGGTCACATCAATGTCAAAGTTGCCCTGGACGGCGGTAGCTGTGAAACTCAGCTTGGATTGATACGTCAGGTTGATCTTGCTGCCCGCTGCAGTCGTGAGGTCGCCCAGCTTGGCGTCTTCCGTCGAGAGGTTGAGCGTAGAATTCTTATCCAGGTTGGTGGAGCTGGCGGTAATCTCAGCTTCTGCGGTAACTTCCGATCCGGTGAGCTTGAGAAGGCCTTCAACCGTGGCAGCGCCGCCGAACACAACCGTGGAACCGCTGATGGTCGCATTCACGGCACCGTCCGTTTCTCCGTTGGAGAATGTGGCAGCGCCGCCGAACGCAACCGTGGAACCGCTGATGGTCGCATTGCCGGCGAAGTTCGCTTCATCACGGAAGTAAACCGTGGAACCGCTGATGTTCGCAGTGCCGGCGAAGTTCGCTTCATCACGGAAGTAAACCTCGGAACCGGCGGTGATGGCGGCATTGCCGGCGAAGGCGGCATTGCCGCCGAACACAACCTCGGAACCGGTGATGGTGGCAGCAGCAGCGCTGAAATCGTCGCTGAACGTGACGTGCGCATCATCCTTGATGGTGACGCTCTTGCTTGCGGAGAAGTTGGCGCCCTGGAAGTCGACCGTCGCGGTGGAGATGGCGACCGTCGTATTGGCAACTTCGGCACCGGTCACGACGTCATTGTTGAAAGTGATAGCCCCAACGTCTTCATCTTCCCCAGCCTCGGACGCAGCAATGCTCAGGTTGTTGAAGTTGAGATCGGCGGAGACCTTTTTGCCGGTTCCGTTGACCACGTAGACGTTAATCTCCTGATCGGCAAAGAGGGTCAGATTCAGGTTGCCATAAGTGCCGCTCTGCGTCACGAAATCGATCTCTTCGGTGTCTTCCCCAATCTTCGTCATCGCAGTGGCAGTGGCGAAAGCACTCAGAGCATACACGTATTCATGACCGCCAAACGGGAACGGTTCACCGGGTTTATACTGGCTTGCAAGATCGCTGTACACAAGCAGGTAGCTCATGTCGACCGGATCATCCGGATCGCTATTCTTGTAGAGATACACGCCCTTGTCAGTGCCGTCGTTCTTGACGATGAGGTCGTATTCTCCCGGAGCACCACCGGTGACGCTGATCTCGCCGGCGTTCGTCAGGGTTCCGGTCACCTCGATGGCACACACGGTATTGGATTCCGTGAAATCGAACTTGGTGGCATCGATCGTGATCGTTGCACCTGCCTGGTTGTTGAAGTTGCCTTTGACCGTGAACGCGGAGTTGACGTTGACAATGGCATTGTTCGTGAAGGCGCCCGTCTGAATCGCTTTATCGGATTCGACGGTGAGCGTGCCTTTGACAGTATCCTTATCAACAACTACCTGTTTGTTCGTGACAGCGCCGATCGTGCCGCCGGCGATCGTGAGATTGCCGAGGTTCGTGACAGCGGCGGTATTGCCTTCGGCGCCGGTAAGAGAAACGGTGGAACCGTTTTCGACGTCGAGCGTGCCGCCCTTGACCATTGCGGTGACGTTTGCGCCGTCAGCCAGCGTGATGGTGCCGGTGAGCTTTTTGCTGATATTCAGCTCGGAGGATTCGCCGCCGACCGTGAACGATGCGCCATTGGTGGAAACAGTGGCAGCGCTCACGTTGGTGGCGGTGATCGAACCGGCGTTCTCAATGAGGCTGGCCGTGCCAGTACCTTCAATGCTGACGGCGGTGATCGAAGCGGTCGCGGAGCTGTTGTTGATGCTGGCGGCATTCAGAGTGCTTGCATAGATCGTGCCGGAGTTGGAGAGAATGGTGGTCTCAATCGCCGTCGCGGAGGTGCTTCCGATCGTGCCGGAGTTTCCGAGGCCATATTCACCGGTGGTTTTAATGCTGCCGGCTTCGATCGTGCCGACGTTGCCGACGGATGCGCCGGTGATCTTGCCGGAGACAATGATTTCGCCAGATTCACTGTTGGCGATCTCACCGGTGGTAGTCACGGTGCCGGTGGCGGTGAACGAACCGTTGTTCGTGAGGCTGGAGAGCTCGGCGCTGCCGACCTGAGCCGTGGCGCCGGCCTTGTTTTCGAAGTCGCCGGCAGTCAGCGCGCCGGTGACCTTGAAGCCGACAGACTCCTCGATGCCGGTGAGGCCGGAAGCGGAGTTCGTGATGTCAAACAGAGTGGTGTCCTTCTTGAACACAGCGTTGCCGGTGACGGAGACGGAACCGGCGTTGTTCACGAGGTCGCCGGAAGCGGTCAGACCAGCAGCGGAGAACGAACCTTCCACAGCAGCAGCGACGGGATCCGTCGTTGCCGCGGTGCCGTTCGTGATCGCGCCGGCAGTCACGGCGCTGGTGGCGGTGAACGAACCGTTGTTCGTGAGGCTGACGAGCTCGGCGCTGCTGACCTGAGCCGTGGCGCCGGCATTGTTCACGAAGTCGCCGGCAGTCAGCGCGCCGGTGACCTCAATGCTGCCGACGCCAACCTGAACAATATTGCCAGAGGTATAGATGGAGCCGTTGGTGATAGCGGGACGAACACCAGTCGTACTGTTCGGGGTCAGGGTCAGGTTGCCCGTGACTTTGATGCTGCCGGCGTTGTTCGTGATCGCGCCGGAGCCCGTCACATTGCCATTGGCGTCAAAGGTTCCGTCAATGGCGGCGGCCCTTGTTGTGCCCTTCGTGCCGTTCGTGATCGAACCGACCGCGATTCCGGTATCAGCACTTTCGGCGATCAGAGACACTGTTCCGTCTTTGACCGTGACGCTGCTGAAGCTCTTGCCCGTGAGGGAGACGCTTCCGACATTGTTGATGATACCGCCGACGGTGCTCGCGCTGCCGTTAACCGTACCATTGTTCGTGATTCTTCCGGTCTTCGTAACGCCATCGAGCGTGAGCGTACCGGCGTTCGTGATCAAGGAAGCAACAGAAGAACCCTCAGCGAGAGTTGCCGCAGTGTCAGCCGCAACATTGAGCGTGCCGCCCCTGGCGATGGTCGCCTTGACGTTTGCGCCGTCAGCCAGCGTGATGGTGCCGGTGAGCGAGCTGCCGGTTCCGGAAATATTCAGCGTGGAGGTGCCGCCAACCGTGAATTTTGCGCCAACCGCACTGGTATTGACTACCGTCGCATTCAGCGTGGAGTCGGTAACCGTGATCGTGCCGGCGTTCTCGATGCTGTTGGCGAACAGTTCGGATTCATCCTCGTCACCGGCCTTGCCGACGTTGATGACGCCAGTGGCATTGTTGGTAACAGCGCCGTTGACGTCGAGCTCGGCTCCATTCTCGAGATTGATCGCGCCGTCGTTCGTGACATTGCCAACGGTCAAAGTAGAGGCGTTCTTGACGTTGATCGTGGTGTTGGCGTTCGGATTGAAAACGGCCTTATCCGAGACTTTCATCTCGGAGTTGTCGAGAGTCAGTTCGACAGTCTGTTTGCTCTTAACTGCCGCAGTCTCAGAGGCACCGTAAACGAAGAAGTTATAGCCGCCTTCGAGGTTGTCGAGAGCATTGTTCTCGAAGTTGTTCACGATGGAGTTCGTCACCGTGATCGTGGCCTTTCCGGTCGGAATGGTGAAGCCTTCATCATAGAAACGGATGCGGCTGAACTGGGCATTCGTGTTGTTCAGCGCCAGGGTGCCGCCATCCGTGAAGGTGAGACGCTGCATCTTAAACTGGAGCACTTTGAGTTCAGCATCAGGATCGCCGTTGACAGTCAGGCTGCCGTTCACGCGGATGTAGGTGCTCTGCCGATCTTCATTCTCGGTCACGCCGGTGCCGTTAGACTCGCTGATCACGGAACCGGTCTTGGAAACCTTCACGGACGAATAGGGATTGACCTGAATGAAGGACTTGATGTCGCCGTTGACAGTCAGTTTGACCGCGCCTGCGGTACGCGTGAAGCCCGTTTCTTCACTGTAATCATCTTTATCCAGCGATTCGCCGACTTTCAGCATGGAACCACCGTTCAGCTTGGCGCCTTCAGCGAGAATGAACTCGGGGAGCGTGGCTTGAGTGATCGGAGTTTCGCCGTCCTTGTCGTAGACTACGAAGGAGTCACCTTCCTTCTTGTAGATGATATCGTGCATCAGATAGAGGCGTTCCGTGAAGGAAGCGCCGTTCTCGCCGGTGGTGGTGATGGTAACAGTGGGCTGATCCGTGTAGAACAGGGTTCTGCCGTCAGTGATCGAACCGGTGAGGACGAGATTCTTCGCGTTCTTAGCGGCATCTTTGATATCCTGACCAACGCCTGTGGCGTTGTAGGACAGGGCAGGATCTCTCAGGCTGCTGAACGCGTTGTAGCCGTAGATGTGACCATCATCAGTTTTCGCACCAGGGGTTAAACCAGCATAAGCGGCATTGATGTAAAGCTTCTCGTTGTCCTGGCCTTTCGTAAGCCAAAGACCGGTATCAAGCTTGATAAGGCCATAGGTCTCGTCTCCGAGCTTGATGGATCCCGCTTGCACTCCGTCAACCGTAAACGTGACATCATCACCAATCGTACCATTAATGAGCTGGTAGAGGTCCCATTCGGGCGCCGTTTCAGCGTCAAAACCGGAAACAAGGTTGATCGTGCCGGAGGAGATGTTGGCGTTAAGCTTCGTGGCTTCGCCAACCGTGAGAGTAACTGCGGCTTCATCCGCAATCGCGAAGTTAGTGGCGGTGATGACGCTGTCCGCACCGAAGGAGGATTTGCCGAGGGTAGCGCCGTCGGCGAACGTGATTGTGCCGGTGAACTTGGTGTTCAGCTGAGTGCCGGCGGCGGAAACGGTGAAGGTAGCGTTTTCGCCATTGGTGATGCTGGTCGCGGTCAGGGAACCGGAAACAGTAACTTTGCCTCCGTTGGTGATAGCATCGAAGGTGTTCGTTCCAACGAAATCAACATTGAGCAGAGTGTTGACAGAACCAGTACCGATCGAGCTGTCCGTGATCGTCGTGCGTTTGTCTACATTAATGCTCTTGATCGTCATAACTGTATCGCCGATGGTACCGACATCCATGGTCGCATTGCCACGAACCTCAGCAGTGTTGGCGGTAATCGTATTAGCCGTGATATTGGACGTAACGAAAGAAAGGGCTTTCCCTTCTGCCTTGATCTCGTCGGCAATCACAGTTGCAGACGTGATGGTGAGGCCAACGCTGCTGATGAGATCGCCTTCTTCGCCGAGATCCACGGTGCTGCCCACTCCCAGGGAGAGGGAGCCGCCATCGACCGTCAGAGAAGAAGCATTCAGGGTAGCGTTTTTGGCGAGCGTGAGGGAGCTGCCGCTGTTGTTGGTGACAGCACCGGCAGTCAGCGTGCCGTTGACGGTGATCGCGCCGTTGTTGGTGACAGCACCGGCAGTCAGCGTGTCGTTGACGATGATCGCGCCGTTGTTGGTGATGGTGGAGAGGATGCTGTTATCGCCGCTGAACGTAACGGTGTTGTCAGCCATTGCCGGCTCTTCGGGAGTTCCGTTTCCGGTATCATATTGCTTGGGGATGCTGACCTTGCCGCCGCTGATGGAGGAAGCAGAGATGGTGGCTTTCTGAAGTGTGATCGTGCTGTTGCTGGAGACAGTGCCAATATTCAGAGAGCTTACGCCTTCGACGACAAATGCGCAGGAAGAGGTAAGAGAAAGGGATTCCGCAGTGACAGAGGAATCAGTGATCTCGTACGTGGCGCCGCTGTCGCCGGAGATGGAGGACGCAACGACGGTTGCGTTGTGTTCCAGACCGATAAGGCCTTTGGTGTTCGAAAGGCTGACCCTCTTCTCCTCAGAACCGAGGACAACGTTCGCACCGTCGCTGATGATCTTGGAGTCTGCACCGGAGTTCACGATCGAAGCCGTATAGATTTTTCCCGCAGCAGCAATGTTGAGAGTGCCTTTGTTCGTAATGGTCGCATAAAGGTCGTTCTCGCCAGAGATGGAAACCGTAGGATTCGAAGACCAGGACTGGATCGTAGCTTTCGTGCCGGACTCGGAACCAATATTAGAACCCTTGATCTGACTGTTTGCCATCATGTAGAGCGTACCGGCGGTGAGGCTTCCAAAATCAAAAGTATTGGTTCCGGAAAGTCTCATATCGGCAAGAGTGGCCGTAGTGGCTTTCAGCGTAGCACCATCCAGATCGACACGCTTGGTGGAGGAAATAGTCGCAGCTTCGATTTTTGCACTTCCGAGCTTAACATACTTGGAGCTGGCGATACCTTTCAGGTTGACGGTACCGGTACCGGAAATATCGATAGTATTGGCCTCAAGAGTATTGGTGTTGATCTCAATGGTGCCAGTACCGCTGAATTTTCCAGCGACATTGCCTTTGACAATATTGAAGGTACCGTCGTTGGTAACGGCGGCGAGTTCAATAGAAGCATCATTCGTCAGATTGAAGGTGGCACCGGCGTTGTTGTTGACGGTCGTGGCGGTGAACGCGGCATTGTCCAGAGAGAAGGAACCGCTGTTGGTGACGCTTGCGGCGGTGAACACGGCGCCATTGGTCAGAGCGAACGTGGCATTGGCAGCGTTCGAAACGGTTGCAACATCAAAAATGGCGTTGCTGACGGTCACGCTGCTATTGTTCACGAACTCTGCATTGCTGCTCTTAAATGTGACGGAATAAGTATCTTCCGACTCGTCAATAATACTGATCGTGCCATTATTGATGAAATTCGTGGCCGTGAGTTCGAACTTCGTGTTCGCTTCCACAAACCCGCCTTCGTACAGCGCGCTGGAAATGGTCATATTCGTCGCCCCGATCTCAACGGGGACTTCCGAGTTCTTCATGGAATAGCTTCCGCCATAAACATTGAAGGTTCCCGGCTTTGTCGTTTCATTTTTGTAGTTGAGATAGGCTTCCGCGAAACGATCGTATGCTTTGTAACCTTCATCTATCAGTACATCAATAGTCGGTTCGGTGAAGGATTCCTGCAGGAGATAAGTGTCTTTAGTAAATTCAGACATTGTTTTTTCCTTTGTTTTGCCGAATGGTTACGGCTGGTTATAAGAAAAAGAATTGATTGGTTCGAATTTCAAGAAAGAAGGGGTGTATACCCCGCGTGCGAAGTGAGAGTTTTTGCCTCCTTGGTTGAGGTTGTGGGAGAGGTGGCGGGACGACCCGCCGGCGGAAAGGGAATGATTCCTTGCGACTCCTTTCTTGATGATGTTATTATAAGTAGAGGTTAAAAGAAAATGCGAAAACACAACAGGAACTCTCCGCCCGGCGGTATCAAGCCGGGCGAAGGCCTCTTGTTGAGCTTTCGCATCGAACGCGGAAATGAGATTGAAGGACGCCGCGGAGGCGGAAACGAAACGAGTCATAGCCGCAGGGCCCTCCCGGAGGCGAGACCTCCGCAGTTGTTGTGACGGACCTCGAAACGACGGGAACGACGCAGGGCGTCGGCCGAGGCCGAGGCGCGCTTCGCGGCAGCCCTGGAAAGCGAACGGACGAAGTCGAAGGTGCCGCGAACGGAAATGACCGTGCCGAAATCGAGGCTGCCGCGGAACGAAATGGGAGGATAAATCCCCCACTGCGGAAGCGCCGTGCTTCGCGACGACACGAAAAGCTGGGTTTCCTTCGAGGCGGCCGTGAACTCCACGGCGACACGGAAGGAAGGCAGGACCTCCACGGCGGATGCCGAGGTGAAACCGAACAGGGATTGAGGCGCCTCGGGTGCTTGCGCGCGGATAGAGAAGTGCAGGCCGTTCGCCTGGCGAGCCTCCATGACGAGCGCGCAGTGGAGCCCGAAATCAAGTTGCATTGAGGCGGAAATGAACTTGGATTGCTCCCGGAACAGAGCGTCGGGCGTGAAGACACGGAGGGACGGGGGCACAGTTGTCCCGAGGTCAATGAGATGCCTCTGCATGCATGTCGTGTTGTACGATTCAGTCATGTCCGGTCTTTCGAAATCTTGTATTTTGAGCTCAAAAACGATCACCGAAGCACTTTTTTCATTGTGCGCGACGATCTTAAACACTAATACAATACACTTGCAACCCCGGAAAGTCAAGGGAATCTAAGAAAAAAAACAAAAAAAAAGTTACAATCAGCTTCATTTTTGATTTATGAAAGCCGCCCGGATGCCCCTTGACAAGCCGGAAAAGCCGCCGGGACCGACACCGCGCACGGCGAATCCGGCAGCCGTGGATGCGGCCGCAAGGGAAAACATAACTGTTCCGGTCGTTTAAGATCGTGATCCGTTTTTCCGCCGGGAGGATCGGAGGCGTCCGTTCTGTCCGCCCGGGACTTTTTGAGACGCTTCCGGACGCAGGCGTTTTTACTCGTTTTCTTTTTCGTTTTTCGCGCACAGAATCAGCAAAATATATGAGCATTTTGCAAACGATACAATGCGCCGGGACGATGTCCGCGTTTTAAGTTCAATTGTTACGATTTTGTTTTAGGTTTTTATACATTCAGACAGAGGAAAGCGTTTTGAAGGGAGGCAAAATCTCCCGGCACGCCCGTTCCGTCAACGAAAACGGTATCGCCGTCAAAAAACCGATGCGCGGCGGGAAAGACAGACGGCGCGGCAAACGCAGGCACGTCGAATCCGCGGACCACGGGAAACGCATCCATCCTGAGCGGGATCGTCAAGGCCGTGACCTCGGCCGTATCTTTTTTTTGAGAAGAAACCAGAAAAGATGTGAAAAATTCACAAAACGGAGTTGAATTCACAAACGATCTGTGATAAATTATAATGCTGCAATATTTTAGGGAACGGACTGCCGGTCCCGGAAACCGCCGGAAGGAAACAATGCCGCCGTCCGGCCGCGCAGCTCGAAACGGACCCGCGGCAGTGCGCACGCCGAACTCGAAACGCTGTTCAACCACGCAACCACGCAAAGGAAAAGCCATGAAAGAACGACAGGAAGCCATCAAACGCTACATTGAACGCAAGGGCGACGTGACGCTGTCCGAGCTTACCAAGGAGTTTTCCGACTGGTCGGAGATGACGATCCGCCGGGACCTGGAGTTTCTGGAGCAGAGACGGTTCCTGATCCGCACGAAACGCGGCGCGCGCATCATGCCGACAAGCTACGAAGTGAGCGTGGGCATGTACGGCGAACGCGAGAAGCGCAACTGCGACCTGAAACAGGAGATCGCGGCGAAGGCGGCGGCGCTGGTCGAGACGGACATCAGCATGTACCTCGACGCCGGGTCGACCGCGATGATGCTGGCGCGCGAACTGCCGGACCGCAACCTGATCATCACCACGTCCGCGCCGAACATCGGGATCGAGATCGTGCTCAAGAAGAAGAATCCGACGGTCATCCTGCTGGGCGGGACGCTCCAGCGGAAAACGATCTCGACATGCGGATTGAACGTGCTGGACCAGCTCAAGACGCTGAACATCGACACGGCGTTCGTGTGCGCCTCCGGGTACACCGACGCGACCGGATTCTCCGTCGGCGGCCAGCACGAATGCGTGCTGAAACGCGCGATCATCGCATCGGCGCGGCGCGTGATCATGCTGATGGACAGCTCGAAACTGAACTCGATCCTGCCGTTCACGTTCGCACAGCTCTCCGACATCGACACGATCGTGACGGACTCGAAGGCGCCGGAGTCGATCAAGGCGGCGTTCCGGGCGGCGGGCGTCCACGTGCTCTGAACTCAAGACAGGCAGGCGGAAACGATTATGCCGAGCGTGATCAGGATGCCCCAGATGGGCGTCTCCGACGAATGCGCGATCCTGTCGAAATGGCTGGTCCGCGAGGGGGAACACGTCCGCAAAGGGCAGCCCGTTTTCTCCCTCGAGACCGACAAGGCGACGTTCCAGTACGAGGCGGAATCGGACGGGTTCCTCGTGCGTATCCTGACCGGAGAAGGCGAGGAGGCCGCGGTCGGGAGCCCGGTCGGCATCCTGTCCGGCACAACGGCTTTCGAGGAATCCGGGCTGGAAACGCTGCTGAATGAACTTGGCAAAACGGCGGGGAAAAAACTGGATCACACAGAAGAAACAGTTGACATTCCGATAGAAAAGAATCCGGCTTCCGCAGCTGTGCATGTTTTCGCTCAAAAGGCGCAGAACGCAAAGCAGAAGATTTCACCGCGTGCAAGAAAAACGGCAAACGAGCTGGGCGTGGATTTAAGTGCGATTTTTATGGGCAGCGGCCCGGACGGAAGAATCCTCGAACGCGATGTGCTTGGCGCTGTTCAATATGAGGCCGCGAGTAAAACAAGAGGAATCTATTCCGGGCGTCCGCTGACGATCGCCGATCGCGTCAATATGAGGCAGATTTGCGAGAAAAATGCAGGTCAGACCGGATTCGTCAGCAGAGTGTTCGATGCACGAAAAGTCCTGGCGGGATGTACGCCTCAAAACAGGCTCGCGGCCGGCGAAATGATCTGCCGCGAACTGACGCGGCTTCTCGTCAAGAACCCCGATTTGAACGCGCGGCGTCACGGCGACAAGATCTACGAATACAACACGGTGCATCTGCGTCTGAACGTGGAAACATCGTCCGGCACGCTGAAACCGGTCATCCGGTGCGCGGAAATGTATGCGGCGGACGAACTGTCCGTGCTGATGCGGAACGCCACGGAGCGCTGCAAGGTTTTCGCCTCGAAGCCGCAGGAGTTTCAGGAAGGGACGTTCTCCGTGGCGGACCTGAGCACATACGGCGTGGATTGCTTCACGCCGGAGCTGACGCCGCCGGAACTCTGCGCGCTCGGGATCGGCGCGGTCACCATGCGGACAAAAGCCGACGAACGAGGCGGGATCGAGGCGTATCCGGCGATCCGGCTGACGCTCGCATACGACCGCGCGGGCGTCGATGCGCTCCGGGCGGCAGGATTTTTGAATGAACTCGCCCTTCAGCTCGAACCGGGCGGGACGGAACCATAAACGCAAACAACCTCACATAAGGATAAAACACATGACATACGATCTGCTGATCCTGGGCGGCGGCCCCGCCGGATTCCGCGCTGCGGAACGCGCCGGGCATTTCGGGCTGAACGCTGCGATCTTCGAAGGGAAAACGCTGGGGGGAGTCTGCCTCAACGAGGGATGCATCCCGACCAAGACGATGCTGTATTCCGCGAAGCTGTACGACTATGCGAAGGGCGGCGCGGAGAAATACGGCGTGACGGCGAAGGACGCCGTGCTCGACCATGCGTTCGTGGTGGCACGCAAGGACAAGATCGTGAAAAAGCTCGTCGCGGGCGTGGAAATGCAGATGAAGAAAGCCCGTGCGAACGTCATACGCGAAAACGGCGTGCTGGCGGGCAGAAACGAGGCGGGCGAGTTCGTGATCGAGGCGGGCGGAGAGATGTTCACCGGGAAAAACGTACTCATCGCGACCGGATCATCCGCGGCGGTCCCGCCGATCCCCGGGCTGAAGGAAGCGCTCGCGGATGGATTCGCGGTCACGAACCGGGAAATCCTGTCGATGACCGAGGTCCCGAAGAAACTCATCGTGATGGGCGCGGGCGCGATCGGTCTGGAAATGGCGTCGTATTTCAATTCCGCCGGATCGGACGTGACGGTCGTCGAGATGCTCAACCGGATCGGCGGTCGCATCGACCGCGACATCGCGGCACTGCTCCAGCGGAACTACACGGCACGCGGGGTCAAATTCCTGACCGGAAGCCGGATTCAGGCAATTAAGGCGGGCCGCGTCCGCGGCATGAAGGCGAATGGCGACGAATTCGAGCTGGAGGCAGACAAGATACTGGTCGCCGCCGGGCGAAAACCGAACACGCGGAATATCGGACTCGAATCGCTCGGGATCGAACTCGGCGCGAACGGCGGCATCCGCACGGACGAGAAAATGCAAACGAACGTGCCGGGCGTGTTCGCCGCCGGAGACGCGAACGGCGTATCCATGCTGGCGCACACGGCGTACCGCGAGGCGGAAGTGGCGGTGAACGTGATCCGCGGCGTGGACGACACGATGCGCTACGACGCGATCCCGTCGGTCATCTACACGAACCCGGAAGCGGCGTCCGTCGGCGAGACCGAGGAGACCGCGACGGAAAAGGGGCTGAACGTGAAGACGGTCAAGCTGCCGCTGCTTTTCAGCGGGCGGTACCAGGCGGAAAACGAGGGCGGAAACGGCATCATGAAGCTGGTGCTGGACGAGGAGAAGCGCATCCTCGGCGCGTGCATGCTCGGCAATCCGGCGTCCGAGATCATCCCGGCGATGGCGGTGGCGATCACGCAGCGCATGACCGCCGCCGACCTTGCGCAGACGGTGTTTCCGCACCCGACCGTGGCGGAAGTCCTGCGCGACGCCGCATTGATGGAACTGTAACAACGGGCGGACGCGATGCCGAAGACACAGATCATTCATCCCTCGGACCTGAGGCGGGCGGGACGGCTCGAAATGCCGGAGATCCCGCTGAATCAGTACAATAAAGCCTTCGAGGAGGAATTGAGGGCGTTTTCGCCTGACGAACTGAAGGGTATCTACCTCGACATGCGGTACATCCGCGAGGTCGAGACCATGATCTACGGCGTCCGCACGGTCAAAAACTACAACGGCATCGAATACTGTTACACCGGTCCGGCGCACCTCTCCACCGGACAGGAGGCCGCGGCCGTCGGCATGGCGTTCACGCTCGACCGCGACGACATCATCTTCGGGTCGCACCGGAGCCACGGCGAATTCCTCGCGCGCGGATTCCGCGCCGTCCGGACGCTGAGCGAAACCGAGCTTGACGGCATCATGAAATCGCGCCCGGACATCCTGCGCGTCGTGGAACAAAATGCTCAAAGCGGCAACATCCGCGAACTCGCGGCGGATTTCCTGCTCTACGGGTTCATCTGCGAGGTCTTCGGGCGCGCAAACGGGTTCAACCGCGGGCACGGCAACTCCATGCACGTCTTCTTCCCGCCGTTCGGCATCTACCCGAACAACGCCATCGTGGGCGGTTCGGCGACGATCTCGGCGGGCGCGGCGCTCTACCGGAAAGTGACCCGGAGCGGCGGGCTCGCGGTCTGCAATTTCGGGGACGGCGCGCTCGGGCGCGGCCCGGTGTGGGAGGCGATGAACTTCGCCGCCATGGACCAGTTCAATATGCTCTGGGAGGAAGGCTACCGGGGCGGCCTGCCGGTCATCTTCAACTGCATCAACAACTGTTACGGCATGGGCGGGCAGACCTCCGGCGAGACGATGGCATACGGATGCGCCGCACGTGTCGCCGCCGGCGTGAACCCGGAGGCCATGCACGCGGAACGCGTCGACGGCTACGATCCGCTGGCGGTGATCGACGCCTTCCGCCGGAAACGCGCGCTTATCGAGGCGAACCGCGGCCCGGTCTTCCTTGAAACGATCACATACCGTTACGCGGGGCACTCCGCCACGGATGCTAACTCGTACCGTTCGCAGGAAGAGATCGAGGAATGGCGCAAGGCGGATTCGATTTTGGCGCTGAGAAGAAATATGGAAGATGCCGGGCTTGTCTCTTCCGCCGAGTTCGAGGCGATGGACGCTCGGATCATCGAACATATCACACACCTCACGCGTCTGGCGGCGGATACAACTATCTCACCACGGCCCGACCCGACCCGTGAACCCGATGCGTTCCGCAAGTACAATTTCTCGAACGGGCGAAGCGAGGCGCATCCGGCGGAAGTCGGGCGCGACGTCACGCAGCCGATCGAGGAGAACGCGAGGGAGAAAAAGCTTGCGGAAAAAACAAGGTTTTACCTGGACGCCGCGGGCAATCCGGTTTCCAAACTGAAGGCGTTCACGCTGCGCGACGCGCTGTTCGAGGCGGTCCTGAGCCGGGCATACGCCGACGACAGGCTCGTCATCTACGGCGAGGACAACCGCGACTGGGGCGGCGCGTACGGCGTGTACACCGGACTGACCGAGGCATTGCCTTATCATCGGCTGTTCAACGCCCCGATCTCCGAGGCGGCGATCGTCGGGACGGCGGTCGGCTGCGCGATGTGCGGCGGACACATGCTGATCGAACTCATGTACAGCGATTTCATCGGGTGCGCCGGAGACGAGGTGTTCAACCAGCTCTCGAAATGGCAGGCGATGTCGGCGGGCATGCTCAAAATGCCGGTGGTGCTGCGCGTGTCCGTCGGGGCGAAATACGGCGCCCAGCACGCGCAGGACTGGACCGCGCTCTGCACGCACATCCCCGGACTGAAGGTCGTTTATCCGGCGACCCCGTACGACGCGAAGGGCATGCTGGCGGCGGCGCTCGCGGGAACCGATCCGGTCGTCTTCTTCGAAAGCCAGCGCCTGTACGACACACCGGAGATGTTTCATGCGGACGGCGTACCGGAGGAGGACTACGAGATCCCGCTCGGGACGCCCGACATAAAACGAGCCGGAAACGACCTCACGATCCTGACGGTCGGCCCGGCGTTGTATCCGGCGATGCGCGCGGCGGAACGCCTCGAACGCGAATTCCGTCTGTCCGCAGAGGTCATCGACGCGCGGTCGCTCGTGCCGTTCGACTTCGACTTGGTCGTGCAGTCCGTGCGGAAGACCGGACGCATCCTGATCGTGTCGGAGGCGTGCGAACGCGGTTCCTGGACGCAGACGCTCGCCGCCCGGATCGCGCGGTATTGTTTCGACGACCTGGACGCGCCGCCCGTCGCGATCGGCGCGCCGAACGAGATCTCGCCGTGCCCCGAGCTGGAAACAAGCTACTATCCGCAGCCGGACTGGATCCTGGACGCGATCCACACGCTCATTCTGCCGCTGGACGGCTACACGCCGCACATGGATTTCCGCGACGCGGAGCTGATGCGGCAGGACCGCCTGGGCATCTGACGGCGGCGACACATCATCTGCCGTTCCGCCCTTTCCCGCCGCTCATTTTCACGGCAAAACGGGACTATTTGACGGAATCCGGTGGAAAGTTTCGCGCACACGGTGTATATTATATGCTCCAAGTTTTTTTGGACAACCCAACCGTGCGTGAAGACGCACAAGGAGACACCCATGAGAAAAGTCCTCATTCCCACCAAACTCGACAAGGTCGTTGAAAAAATCCTGAGCGAACACGGTTTCACCGTGGTCCAGAACCCGGACGTGCAGCTGGCCGATCTGGCCTCCGAGAACTCCGACGCCTCCGCGATCATCGTCCGCAGCGAGAAGGTCACGCCCGAGATCATGGACGGACTGAAGGACCTGAAGCTGGTCGTCCGCGCCGGCGCCGGTTTCGACAACATCGACATCCGCCACGCACGCAAGCTCGGCATCGACGTCATGAACACCCCGGGCGCGAACTCCAACGCCGTCGCGGAAGAAGTCATCGCCCTGATCCTCGCCGCCTACCGTAAGCTCGTCCCCGCCGACCAGTCCACCCGCGCCGGCAAATGGGAGAAGAAGAGCTTCATGGGCCGCGAGCTGACCGGCAAGACCGTCGGCATCCTCGGCCTCGGCAACATCGGCCGCCTGCTCATCAAGCGTCTCTCCGGCTTCGACGTGAAGATCCTCGCCTACGACCCGATCCTCTCCGCCGACCTCGCCGCCCACCTCGGCGCGCAGCTCTGCACGGTCGAGGAAGTCTTCGCGCAGTCCGACATCGTCTCCCTGCACATCCCGGAAAATGACAAGACCCGCGGCATGATCAACGCCAAGCTGCTCGGCCTCATGAAGAAGGGCGCCATGCTCGTGAACTGCGCCCGCGCCGGCATCGTCGACGAAGAGGCTATCCGCGCCGCCAAGCAGGAAAAAGACCTGATCTTCTGCAACGACGTCTACGCGAAGGACGCCGCGGGCGACAAGTCCGTCGCCGACATCGCCGACATCATGCTCCCGCACCTCGGCGCAAGCACGAAGGAAGCCAACTTCCTCGCCGCCAAACGCGCCGCCGACCAGACCGTCGCCTACTTC
This sequence comes from uncultured Lentisphaerota bacterium, assembly GCA_900320095.1. GTDB lineage: Bacteria > Verrucomicrobiota > Lentisphaeria > Victivallales > UBA1829 > UBA1732. The sequence continues at coordinate 41,632 of ONQZ01000005.1, read as the reverse complement.
GAGGACGGCGTGACCGCCTGCGTCGTGAACAAGGGCGTGCCGGACGGGCTCGACGCGAACTACCAGAAGCTCGCCTCCGTGCTCGCCGGACTCGGCGTGGCGTACCTGAACGGCCGCGCGGTCTCCAAGATCGAGCTCAGCTGCTACGGCAAGCTCCACCAGTTCTCCAAGTGGATGATCGCCCCGGTCACCGCCGCCATCTGCCCGCAGTTCGACGCCTTCAGCGGCGCGGACGAGGCGCTGAAGCTCCTCGAATCCCGCGGCATCCAGTTCATCGTCCGCGAAGTCGACGAGAGCAAGCACTACGGCGAAGCCATCACGATCGACTTCATCGCCGGATCCGAACGCATCTCCATCCGCGGCACCATCGCCGAAGGCCGCCTCATGGTCTCCCGCATCAACTCGTTCGACGGCATCTACATCCATCCCGCCGGAAACTACCTCTTCGTCGAATACGAAGACGCCCCCGGCATCATCGGCAAGATCGCCGGCGTCCTCGGCAAGAACAACATCAACATCACCGACGTCCGCGCTCCGCACAGCCTCGAAAACTCCCACTCGATCCTCGCAGTAAACGCCGAAAGCACCATCCCGGCCGAACTCGTCAAGGAGATCTCCGAGGCCGTCAACGCGATCAACGCGTTCACGTTCGACTGCTGATGGCTGAAACGCTCTGCGTCATCGCGCTCGGCGGAAACCTCGGGGACGTCCCCGCCGCCTTCCGCCGGGCCTGTGAAGCTCTCTCCGACGCCGGATTCCGCATCCGGCGTTTTTCGTCTCCGATCCAGACCGCGCCCGTCGGATGCGAGCCCGGCGCGCCGGAATTTTTCAACGCCGCGCTGTCCGGGTTCTGGGACGGCAGTGCCACGGATTTACTCAAAGTTTGTCAGCGGATCGAGGCGGACAACGGGCGTCCGAACGACCATGCGCACCATGTGTCGCGGACGCTCGACCTCGACATCATTGCGTTCGGACGGGAGACGATTCGTCTGCCAGACCTGACCGTGCCGCATCCCGAGGCGGCGCGGCGCGATTTCGTGATGGTCCCGGTGCGCGAGATCGAACCGGAGCTGGCGGACTGGCTGCTGGAACAGGCAATCGGCGGATAGACAGCGTTTCCGGCGGTTTTCCTGCTGAGTCTTTTTTTCAGGAAAAATGATCGTTTTCTGCCTCGCATTTCTTGCAAAAATCATTTTTCAATCTATATTATAATTTCAAGATATTTCGAACAAACACAAAGCGGGCGCCGGATTCCGGGAGATTTCCGCACAACATCATAGCAATCAGGAGTTGTCTCCATGTCACAAAACACCGACCAGCCTGAAGAAACGAAAGCCTCCGAAATCACGCAGGCGGCTTCCTCTGCGCCTGTCGCGGAAAACACGGCTGCCGCAGCAGCAAAGACCGACAACCTTGCTTTCACCAATCCTGATGAATACAAGCACAAACACGGCGAGCACGGCGAGCACGGCGAGCACAGCGAGCATAAGCATCACCACCATCATCACCACCATCACCGCCACCGTCATTTTCATATTTTCAATTTGTCTCCCTCCGGGATCCTCGAAAACCTCAAGCTGCTTTTCAAGTCCATTTACGCGTATCCCTACATCCTGCTTTTCCTGTCGCTCATTTTCCTGTTCGTCATGAACTCCGGGATCGTGCTCTCCCAGCTCAACGCCCACAAGAGCAGTTTCTCCTCCGCCGAGACTTTCTTCCGCTGGCAGGAATTCCTGGTCATGAACAAGGCATTCATAATCCGACTTCCGTTTCAGTTCACGCTCCTGGTAGCCGTCGGCATCATGCTATTCCTGATGCAGCAGGCGGAACGCCACTGGCAGCGCAATGTGCTGAAACTGCTCCCCGCGCTCGGCGCGGCGGCGATCTTCTCCATCCCGATGGGTACCGGACGCCCGGCCGAAGAATTCGCACGCAGCGCCTGCCGCGACTGCCTCCGCAACTTCCATATCATCTGCATCGAGTACGCGGAACTCAACGACGGCGCGTTCCCGGCGGAGCTTCCCGAGAAACCGGCCCCCGCTGCAAAATACACCGCCAACCACTACGTCTATCATGGCAGAGGCAAAAAGGCCGGTGACGAACCGTTTGTCCTGGTCGAAGACAAGGACTTGAACCACATCGGCGACTGCCGTTTCGCGATCCGCAGCGATGGCGTGCTGCTCGTTTCCAAGTACGACGGCCTGTACGAAGAGTACAAAGGCAAAGGCAAAAAACAGCCCTGACCGACTGAAACGCGGCAGGGATACTTTCGAGGGGATGAGATGAACAACACACTGATCGCATTGGCAGCGCTTGCCTTCCTTGCAGGAGCGTTACTCGTCGAAAGCATCGCCACGTGCCAGTTCATCATCCCGGACCGGGTGAAACGTGCCTCGGAAGGCATGAACCGCCTGCTTCTGCTGATTCCCGCGCTCGCCGTTCCGGTGTTCGCCGTGCTGTTCCTGTTCGTGCTGAAGGGACGGTTCTACGAACGCCTGTGCCATGCGACGCTTCTGCTCGCGCTTTGGCTTTATGCGACGCGGTACTGCTGGTTCCTGCTCACTTATCACAAATGCTTTATTACAAAGAGTTCCGTCTATTACCACCTTGGTTTTATTGTCGGTCTTCCGGTGATGGCGATCCGGTACACTCCGCTTGACGTTTATGCGGCGGACATTTATCCCGTCCTGGGATTCGCGTCGATTCTCGCCGGAGCAGGGCTTCTGATCGTCTTCTACATCGCCGCGTTCTTCACGACCTGCGCGAACAAAACGAAAGCTTCAGATCCGTTCGACACACCCTGGTGGTTAAGGTAGATCCCCCGAAGATGATTCCGGGCAGTCGTCTTTTTCCCGCTTTTTCGGCGGAATCCTGTTTGAAAAAGCATTTCCGGCGTGTATATTAGGTTTTGAAAACGCATACGCGCCCGGACGAGCACGTCCTAACAGGAGCGACCGCGCCGGAGCGCATGATCTTTCACCCCCACCCCGACAGGATACAACCAACCATGAAGCTGAAAACCATGCTGAAGACTCTTTTCTGCTGTGCCGGAATGGCCGCACCGTTCCTCACCGCCTGTGCCGCGACGCACGAACCGCACCAATTCGAAGCGGGCGACAAAGCGTTCCTGCTGGACGGCAAGCCCTTCCTGGTCCGTGCGGGCGAGCTGCACTATTCGCGCATCCCGCGCGAATATTGGGACCACCGCATCAAGATGACAAAGGCGCTCGGGATGAACACCATCTGCATCTATCTCTTCTGGAATTACCACGAGATGGAGAAGGACAAGTTCGATTTCGAGGGCGAAAAGGACATCGTCGAGTTCGTGAAGCTGATCCAGGAGAACGGCATGTACTGCATCCTGCGTCCCGGCCCGTACTCCTGCGCCGAGTGGGAAATGGGCGGCCTGCCCTGGTGGCTGCTGAAGAAGGACGACCTGAAGATCCGCACGTTCAAGGACGAGCTCTTCAAGCAGCAGACGCAGGAATGGCTGACCGAGGTCGGCAAGCGGCTCGCGCCGTACCAGATCCAGAACGGCGGCCCGATCATCCTCGTGCAGGTCGAAAACGAGTACGCGTGCTTCGGGAACGACGGCAGCTACATGGAGGGCGTGCGCGACACGCTCCGCAACGCCGGATTCGACAAGGTCACGCTCATGCGCTGCGACTGGGGCTCCAACTTCAACAACTACAAGGTCGACGGCGTGGTCCCGTGCATCAACTTCGGCGCTGGATCCAACGTCGACAACGAATTCCGCAACCTCAAACGCCAGTTCCCGAACAACCCGCTCATGTGCAGCGAATACTGGACCGGCTGGTTCGACCACTGGGGCAAGCCGCACGAGACGCGCGGCGTGGAGACGTTCATCGGCAGCCTGAAGGACATGCTGGACCGCAACATCTCGTTCAGCCTGTACATGGCGCACGGCGGGACCACGTTCGGGCAGTGGGGCGGAGCCAACGCGCCGCCGTATTCGTCCATGGTGGCGTCCTACGACTACAACGCGCCGATCACTGAGGCGGGCTGGACCACGGACAAGTTCTTCGCCGTGCGCGACCTGCTGAAAAACTACCTGAACGAAGGCGAAACGTTGGCCGAGGTCCCCGAGGCAAAGCCGCTCATTGAGATCCCGGCGCAGAACGTGGGCGCGGGCCGGCCCGCGCCGCTCTTCTCCGGCCTGGGGAAAGCCGTCGAATCCGAAGAGATCAAGCCGATGGAGGAATTCGACCTCGGCTACGGCTTGATCCTGTACCGCACCACGCTCCCGGCGTCCGCATCCGGACAGCAGCTGAAGCTGACCGAGCTGCACGACATCGCACATTTCTTCCTCGACGGCAAGCCGCTGAAGACCATCCTCGACCGCCGCCTGAACCAGAACACCGTAAAGCTGCCCGCGTTCGACAAGGCGGTGCGGCTCGACATCCTCGTCGACAACAACGGCCGCGTGAACTACGGCGAGGCGATCATCGACCGCAAGGGCATCACGAAGTCCGTGGAAGTGATCGGCGCGGACGGCAAGGCGACCGCCCTGCGCGGCTGGCAGGTCTTCCGCATTCCGTTCGACTACGATTTCATGCAAAAAATCGTCACAAACTCCAACTACTTCACTCCCGTCAGCGCGGCTGTCCCGCCCCTGGGCGTCCAGTACGAGAAAGCTCCCATGCTGTACAAGACCACGATCAAGCTCGACGAAGTCGGCGACACGTTCCTCGACATGTCGAAGTTCGGCAAGGGCATGGTCTGGGTCAACGGCCACAACCTCGGCCGTTACTGGAAGATCGGGCCGCAGCAGACGCTGTACCTGCCCGGCTGCTGGCTGAAGAAGGGCGACAATGAGTTCATCATCCTCGACACCATGCCCACGGACACGCCCGAATTCCGCGGCGTGAAGGAGCCCGTGCTCGACCAGATACAGTCCGATCTCTCGCTCAAACACCGCCTGCCCGGCCAGGACCTCGACCTCACAGGCGAGACGCCCGCGATCCGCGGCACGCTCCCGAACGCCGACGGCTGGCAGACGGTCAAGTTCGACAAGCTAGTCCAGGGCCGTTACATCTGCCTCGAAGCGCTCAGCGAACAGGGCGGCAGCACGACCATGACGTCCGCCGCCGAGCTCATCGCGACCGGCGCCGACGGCAGGGACCTCAGCCGCATCGGCTGGAACATCGTCTACGCCGACAGCGAGGAGACCGACCGCGAGAACAACGGCGCGGAAAAACTGATCGACCAGCAGGAATCCACGTTCTGGCACTCCGAATGGAGCGCGAAGCAGACCCCGCTGCCGCATTCGGTCGTGATCGACATGGGCGAATCCAAGCTCGTCGGCGGATTCCGCATCCTGCCGCGCACCGACCGCAATACCAACGGCAGGATCAAGGACTTCCGTTTCTTCGTGAAGGAAACGCCGTTCAAGTTCTGACGGGCATCTGACCATGGCGGGGAAAGTCCGCGCGAAAAACAACCGCACGATCGTCCTGAGCGGCGAACGGAAAGCGCTTCTGGCGCGGGAAATCACGCCCGCGCCGGACGCCGCATTGACTCCGGACGAGGCCGCGAACCGCGTGTTTCAGGGCGACTGCACGGCGATCATGACGCATCTGCCGGACGCCTTCGTTGCGATGGCGCTGCTCGACCCGCCGTACAACCTCACGAAGACGTTCAATCTGTCCACCTTCCACAGCCGATCCGAGGACGCCTACCGCGACTATCTGGCAAGCTGGATGCCGCTCGTGAAGCGTCTGGTCCGGCCCGGCGGCGCGGTGTATCTGTGCTGCGACTGGCGGTGCAGCGCGGCGTGTTTCGAGATCCTGCGGCAGCACTTCATCGTGAGGAACCGCATCACGTGGCAGCGCGAAAAGGGACGCGCCTCGGAATCGAACTGGAAAAACGCCTGCGAGGACATCTGGTACGCCGTCGCGCCGCCGGAAGACGCCGCGATCTTCCACTCCGACGCCGTGCGCATGAAACGCAAGGTGATCGCGCCGTACCGCGAGAACGGCCGTCCAAAGGACTGGAGCGAGGAATCCGGCGGGAAATTCCGCCTCACCGGCGCCTCGAATTTCTGGGACGACATCTCGGTGCCCTTCTGGTCGATGCCGGAAAACACCGACCACCCGGCGCAGAAACCCGAAAAGCTGATCGCGAAGCTCATCCTCGCCTCGACCGCCCCCGGCGACATCGTGTTCGACCCCTTCTCCGGCAGCGGCACGACCGCCGTCACGGCAAAGAAGCTCGGGCGGGCGTTCACCGCCATCGAACAGGACCGCGACTACTGCTGTCTCGCGCTCGAACGCCTGCACCGGGCGGACGCCGACAAAACGATCCAGGGCTACGAGGACGGCGTCTTCTGGGAAAGAAACACACGGAGGACAAGTCCTCCACTGCAGTAGTGCCGTGCTACGCTACGGCACGGAAACTGTGTGAGGTAAAATCAGTTACACGGTTGACCATTGGAGGTCAGGTTGCGCACGGTGAAGACGCCGTTGTCGAACGTGATCTCGCGCAGGATGTCTTTTTTCGTAAGGGAGCCGACCACGAGTTCGCCGCAACCGCGCGTATCCAGCTTCTGGAACGGCGCATGGATATGCCCCGCCACGGACAGCGCGATCTTTCCGGCGTTCAGGAGGGCTTCGGCGCGTTCATAATGGATCAGACGGTGCCGGAACGCCTTCAGTTTTTCGTTGCCGCGAAGCGGGAAATGCCCCGCGCAGACGAGCGGACGCGGATCGTCCTTCGCCGCCTCGCGTTCCAGGAAATCCGCCGTCTCCGGCGTCATCTCGCCGCAGGACAGTACGGGCGTGAACGGCCGCGCGCAGTCGATCACGGCGAAGCGCAGTTCGGGCGTTTCGTACACGCCGGGGAGCGTCATGGGACAGTGTTTCGTGAGCTCGGCGCGGAATCGCTCGAACGCCTCGCGGCAGGCGCGGTCGCGCACATAGCGGTCGTGGTTTCCGGGCGCATACAGGATGGGGATGCCGGATTCGATCAGCGGACGGAGCTGCTTCAGCGCCGCCTCGAATTCGCGCGGATCGGACGTGCTGACGGCGTCGCCCGTGAAGACCACGAGATCAGGCCGCAGGGAATCCAGGATCGCGCGGACGGCGGCGTCGATGCGCTCCATACGGTATGCACCGCGCCGGCAGAACGTCGAGTTCATGAGTCCGAAGAAACGTTTGTCGAGCAGGGCGCGCGGCGAAAAGACCGCGTGTTCGTGGATGTCGGAGAAAAGGACGAACTTCGTGCTCATGGCGCGGTCAGGGATTCGCCTTCAGCGCCTTCACGCTCTGGTAGAAAGCAAGCGTCTGCTTCGCCTCGGCGAGGAACTCGGTCCCGTTGAAGAGCGACACGGCGCGCGTCTGGTCGGCGATGGCGGCGTCGATGTCCAGCGCGAGGTAGGCGGCGCGCGCGGAGAACTCGCAGGAGAACGCCTCGCCGGTGCCGCCGGTGCCCGCAAAGGCTTTCTTCACGGACGCGGCGGCGGACACGACGTCCTGCACGGGGAGCCAGCCGAACGGCGTCTGCTCGAAGGAATAGGCGAGCAGGCGGGACAGCGCGGTCGGGGACGCGGCGAAATCCTTAAAAGCGGCCTTGAGCTCGGCGGAGAATTTCTCCATCTCGCCGGTGCGCTCGTAGTAGCCGAGCAGGAGCAGGCGCACGTCCGCGTTGTCCTTCACCTTCGCGGCGATCGCCTGCACGGCGGCGTTGTTTTCGCGGACGCGGCCGGTGCTCTCGTAGACGAACAGCTTCGCCTGGATGGCGATCTGGTCGTCGGGGCGCAGCGCGAGGATCTTGTCGGCGGTGGCGATAATGACGGAGGAGAGCCCGGTCTGGATGGCGTTCTGAAGGTCCTTGTGCATGACCTCGAGCTTCAGCTGGGAATCGAAACTGAACTTGCCGGACTGGAGGTCCCGGATCACGGTTTCAAGTTCCTGCGGCACGCCCTTCCAAACGATCTTGCCGTCGTCCGCCACGATGACGAACGGGATGACGACCTCGGTCCCGGCGAATTCGGGGTAGACGTCGCCGTGGTCGTCGCCGTAGACGGGCATGCGGAACTTCGAAAGCTCCAGCGCGGCGGTGCGCGCCTTGCTCGAACGCGAGATCGCATAGAACGAGGCGGGCTTTTCCTTGTTTTCGAGCGACTGCTCGTAGAGGGAATCGACCATGCGGAGGACATCCTTCGCGCCGGGCAGAGCGGGGTCGAAGAACAGGAACACCTGAAGCGAGGACGCGGGTTTCGGGACGGTCCCGGTCACGAGGGAGAGTTTGCCGAGGTCCTTGGCCGGGGTCACGATGCCGCCGACTTCCGCGGCGGAAAGAATCGTCGCGGACGCCAGCAGAAATCCGGCGAGCACGGCTGTGAAGAATGCGTGTTTCATGCGTTGAAATCCCTTTCTGGTTCGGTTGCCGGTGCGGAGGATTCCGCCGCCTGCGCTGCGGCATGCACGGTCTGCGCCTGGTCCGGATTCCCGTTTGCGTTTCCGCCGCGCCGCCCCCCGCGATGCCCGCGGCGGCGTTTCTTGTTCGGCACGCCGGAGGAACGGACCGGGAGCGGGCAGCTGTCCTCGAAATCGGGGATGTGCCAGGCAGCGATGTTCTGGATGATGGCGAATTCGCGCGCGCCGGGATAACCCTTGCGGTCGGCGCAGGAATGCAGACGCCGGTGCGTTTTGAAGCGGAGCTGCATGAGAAGGTTGTTGACGGCGTCGGACGTGGTGCGATGGGTCAGGACGAGCGGATGGAACAGCCGCAGGATGATGCGGCGGAGGTCGCCCTCAACGCCCAGGTAGTAATCCCAGAGGCCGCCGCGTCCCGTCTGGCCGAGTTCGGTCTCGGCGAACGGCAGCGCGACCATGGCGACGGCGGTGGAGAGGCTGGCGCGGAAGACGCCGGACCGGATGCGTTCGCCGCGGAGCGCGAGCAGTTCCAGCGCGTAGTCCATTTCCGGCGTCTCGAAGACGGCGTCGAGGTCCGGCAGATAATAGCGCAGGAACCCGTAGTCGTGGAACGCCTTCAGGATGGATCCTGTGTAGGAGTTGCGGAGGATCTTTTCGAGCTCGAGCGAGAGGCGCGACGGCGAGGCGTGGAGGATCAGGTCCAGCGAGGCGCGCACGGCTTTCCCCGTCTCCGGCTCCATCGTGAACCCGTACTGACCGACCAGCTTGATCGCGCGGAGCACGCGCACGGGGTCCTCCTCGAACCGCAGCGCCGGGTCGCCGATGGTGCGGACGATGCCGTCGCGGAGGTCGCTCACGCCGAGCCCGGTGTGGTCGACCAGTTTGTCGTCGATGGGATCGTAGAAAATGGCATTCACGGTGAAATCGCGCCGGAACGCGTCGTCGCGCGAGGTGCCGAACGCGTTGTCGTGGAAGATCATGTTTTCGGGGGCGTTCTCGCAGCGTTTCGGGCGGTCGGCCTGGTCCTCCTGGTCGGGACGCTTGCGGAACGTGCTGATCTCGGTGATGTCGCGTCCGCGGATGAGGTGGACCAGACGGAACCGCTTGCCGATGATGAGGGTGTGGCGGTCGCGGAAGACGCGGCGGACCTCCTCGGGCGTGGCGGCGGTGGAGACGTCGTAGTCCTTCGGGGTGCGGTCGAGCAGGATGTCGCGGACCGCGCCGCCGACGAGATAGGTCTCGAATCCGGCGGAGCGGAGGCGTCCGATGACGTCGATGATATAGGGGTCGATTTTGTTTTTCAGGGATTTTGACATACGGGGGTATTACCGGGAGATCGGGGAGAAGTGTTTCTGGAGGATCGTGTCGACGCCGTCGAGCGACGGATCGCGGTCCGGATAGTCGGCGTTGAAGTGAAGGCCGCGGCTTTCCTTCCGGCTCATGGCGGAGTCGATGATGAGCTCGGCGACGGTGGCGAGGTTGCGGAGTTCGATCAGGTCTTTCGTGAGGTGGAAATCCCAGTAGTACTTGTCGATCTCGCGGCGGATGTTCACGATGCGGCTCTTGGCGCGTTCGAGGCGCTTGTTGGTGCGGTAGATGCCGACGTAGTCCCACATGAACCTGCGGATCTCCTCCCAGTTGTGGGTGATCACGACCTGTTCGTCGGAGCTCGTGGCGTCGCCGCTGGACCACGGCGGGGCCTTGTGGTTGTCGAGGCCCTTGCGGAGATCGTCGATGTTCGCCATGATGTGCTCGGCGGCGTTCGCGGGGACCACGAGCGCCTCAAGGAGACTGTTGCTGGCAAGCCGGTTCGCGCCGTGTAGGCCGGTGCAGGCGGTCTCGCCGACCGCGTACAGGCCGGGGATGCCCGTGTAGCCGTTCACGTCGGTCTTCACGCCGCCGCAGCTGAAATGCGCGGCCGGGACCACGGGGATGAGGTCGCGCGACATGTCGACGTCCGCCTCCAGGCACTTCGCGAAGATGTTCGGGAACCGGCGCTGCAGGAAGTCGCGGTCGTGGCAGCGCATGTCGAGCCAGGCGCAGGTCTGGCCGGACCGCTTCAGCTCGTTGTCGATGGCGCGCGCCACGACGTCGCGGGGCGCGAGGCTCTTCATCGGGTGGTAGTCCTGCATGAACTCGACCGGCTCGCCGCCGTCGCGGGAGATCTTCAGCACGCCGCCCTCGCCGCGGAGCGCCTCGCTGATGAGGAACGACTTCACTTTCGGGTGGAACAGGATGGTCGGGTGGAACTGGTAGAACTCCATGTTCGCGATCTTGGCGAACGCGCGGTAGCCCATGGCGACGCCCGCGCCGCAGGCGACGTCCGGGTTGCTGGTGTAGAGGTAGACCTTGCCGCAGCCGCCTGTGGCGAGCGTGGTGGAGAGCGCGGTGATCGCGACGACGGCGTTCTCGCGGCTGTCCAGCGCGTACGCGCCGATGCAGCGGTTTTCGCCCATCCAGCCCATGTGCCAGGTGCTGATGAGGTCGATTGCCACGTGGTATTCGAGCACGTGGATGTCCGGGTTGGCGCGGCAGGCGGCGATGAGGGAGCGTTCGACCTCCTCGCCGGTGATGTCGCCCGCGTGGAGGATGCGGCGCTTGTGGTGGCCGCCCTCGCGTCCGAGGTCGAAATCGCTGTGGCCCGCCTCGGCGGGGGCCTTGCCCATCTCCTCGCGCGTGGTGAAGTGCGTACCGATGTCGTTGATAAGCCACTTGATGCGCTCCGGGCCGCGCCGCACGATGTCCATGACCGCCTGCGGGCTGCACAGATGCGCCCCGGCTTCAAGCGTGTCCGCGAGGTGTTCCTCGAAGGTGTCGCCGACGTCGGTCACGCAGGCGATGCCGCCCTGCGCCATCTTCGAGTTGCAGTCGTCGATGGAGCTTTTCGTGATGATGCCGATGGATCCGGCGTGATGTTCCGCGAGCATGAGGGCGGTGGAGAGGCCCGCCAGTCCGCTGCCTATGACCAGATGGTCGAAATAACATTCCTTGGCTGTCTGCATTTTTTTTCGTCCAAAATCACAAAAGCGATTTTTAATTTCAACAAACATGATATAAATTACATTGTAAACCTGTTTTTTTCCAGTTTTTTTCCCGCGAACTTTAAACAAAAGGCGATTTTTCATGAAAGAAAGCCGTTTTTCGATATTTTTCCGCCCTTTCCGCGCCGACAGGGCGACGCCGGAGGAACTGGCGTTCCGCGTCTCGTGGAAGCGCACCGTGCGTGATCTGCTGGTGCTGGCGCTGACCGGCATGGCGCTGACCACGGCGTTCCCCGGCGTGAACTTCCAGCCGGCGGCATGGGTGTGCATCGCGCCGCTGCTGTGGCTCTGCGCGGACGTGTCGAAACGCCGCGCGTTCGCCTACGGCATGACGTGGGGATATTTCTGGAGCCTCACGAGCACATTTTTCCTGCGTGAGATCAACATCGCGATCCCGTTCGTCTTCGGCGCGGTACTGGGCGTCTTCATCGCGTTCTGGGCGATGCTGATCCCGGTCGTGTGCCGGAGCCTGCTGATCCCGCCGGAGGTGCGCGTGCGCGGCTCGGCGGCGGTCGCGTCCTATCCACGCTCCCAGGTGCGCGACGAGATCCTGGCGATGTTCACGCTGGCGGCGTGGTGGGTGATCCTGGAGTGGATCCGGTCGTGGATCTTCACGGGATTCCCGTGGAACCTGCTGGCGGCGACGCAGTGGAAGAACCTGAACCTGATCCAGATCTGCGAATACACGGGCATCTACGGCCTGAGCTTCCTCGTCATCCTCGTCAACACCGCGCTCTTCTTCACAGCGAAGGACCTGCTGGCGGTCTCGCGCGGCGCGAAATACCGCCGTCCCTTCACGCTCTACGCGGCGCTCGCCATCGTCGCGGCGGCCGCGGTCTCCGGCATGGGCGTCTGGAAGAAATACAACCGAATCTACGCGCCGGAGAACGTGACGGAATACAAGGTGGGCGTAGTGCAACCGGACCTGTCGCAGCGGCGCGCCGGCGGCGACGAAAGCACGCGGGAAGCGCTTGACGTGTGTTCGCGTCTGTCCGAAGCCCTGATCGCCGACAAAAAGGCCGCGGAGGCCGTTTCCGCCGAATTCGATTCCATCCCCGTCGGCCAGCCCGCCCCGTCCACGCTCCAGCTCATCGTCTGGCCGGAGACCGCCGTCCCCACCGCCTACTACGGCGGCGGACCCGTCGCCTCGGAGTACCGTTCCCGCGTACGCCGCATGATCCGCGAAGGCGGCACGCCGTTCCTGGTCGGCACGCTCTCCTACGACAACATCCGCAGCAACACCGAGTTCGACATGTTCAACTCGGCGCTCCTGCTGAAGGAATTCCCCCTGACCGGCGGCAACATCAAGTACGACGCGGACACCGCGGGGCGTTACGACAAGGTCCACATCGTGCCGTTCGGCGAGTTCATCCCGCTGAACGACAAGTTCCCCGCCATCGGCAGGCTGGTCGGCATGGGGCGCAACCTCACGCCCGGCAGGGCGTTCCGTCCGGTCGACCTCACGAAGGACGTGCGCGCCGGGATCATGATCTGCTACGAGGACGTGTTCGCCTACGCCTCGCGCGAACTGGTTCGCAACGGCGCGAACTTCCTGCTCGTCATCACGAACGACGCGTGGTACCCGACCAGCACGGAGCCGGAACAGCACTACGCGAACTCCGTCCTGCGCACGGTCGAGACGCGCCTGCCCATGCTCCGCTGCGGCAACTCCAACTACAGTGTGCTGATTGACCAGTTCGGGCGCACCGTGGACAGCGTGACGAAGCGGATCGACCCGGCGACGGGCGACACCGAGCTGACGCCGTGGGAGCAGAAGGCGGCTTCGGCGGTCATGACGGTGAGGGTGCCGAAACATTACACGCCGACCTTCTACGTGCGCTTCGGAAACGTGTTCGTGCTGGTGCTGTGGGTGATCTTCGCGGGCGGCATGGCGATGGTCCTGCGGAACAACTGGCTCTTCCGCAAGAACGCGGACAGGCCCGAGGCGTAAAAACCAACAGGAGACTGACATCTTGCAGGTCAAAATCTCAAAGCATTCATTCAGTTACTGGGGCGATTTGCATTCCCAGGAATGGTTTCGGAAAAACCGGTCCAAACTCCCGGAAGTCTGGACGGGAATCGAGGAGATCGGCTGGGACGGGCACAAGCCGTTCAATGTCGTCTGGGACGGAGGAGACTGGATCGACGTCCCGGGAGATCATAAGATCAAAAACTACAAAGGCATCAAATCCTTCCGTACGTACATGACCTGGGAAAACAAATACGTCGCCGCCGTCAAGAACCTCATAAAAGTCTTCGAAATGGAGCGTATCGCGATCTGTTACAAAAAACATATCCAGGTCAAAGAAAATATCAGGCTGAACGTCTCCTCCAATGAAGTATACCACAACATCGACTGCGGCTACATGTTTCAGCTGAGCAGGAAAGACATCTATGACCTCATCCGGAGCTATGACGGGAAAAAAAGCTCGGGGTTCATTTTCGAGATCCTGCTCCGGTTCGGAATCCGGGGCATGATCGCTCCGTTCGTCCTGAGAGACGCCGACGACCGGAACACGAGGATTTATGTTTCCGACCAAATGTATATTTACGGCAAATCCGGGAAACTGACGTCGCTGGACCAGCTGACGATCCCGAAAGGATTGAACGTGCGCCGTTTTACGCGGGGATTTCCCTACGGATAATCAGAGAGCAGCAAGCAGCGCCGAGGCATCGCGCAGGACCTGTTCCGGCGACTCGAAGCGGACGGCGTTCCAGCCGAGTCCGCGGGCGTGTTCGATGATCTCGACGCGGTCGTCGAAGAACACGAGCGGACGTCCGTAGCGGCGTTCGAAGGCGTCGAACATGACGCGACCCTGAAGTTTGAACGCGCCCGCCTCGAAACTGTAGATGCCGCCCGTGACCAGGTGCACGAACTCGCAGTATTTGAAGACCTGGTCCAGGTGGATCGGGGAGATGTCGGACATGTACGAGAACCGCGCCCCTTTTGCGGCAAGCGCGCGGACGGTTTCCAGCATGCCGGGCATCGGGTCCTGAACGCCGCACCGCCAGGCGTCGAGCAGATACTCCCGCGTGCGTCGGTGTCCGGTGAACGCCTCAAGCCGGTCCAGAAACTCCGGGACCGTGATGCGTCCGGTCTCCAGCGCCGCGCCGTGTTCCCACAGCCGCCCGATGCTCTCGCTGTCGGTCGGATCGATGTCGAACCGGCGGTACATCTCGTCGAAATTCAGCTTCATGCTGACGTTTCCGATGTCGAGCGCGATGACGGGCGCGGAAATGCTTTTTGCCGTCTCCGTGCTCATGCGAGAGTCCCTTCCGCGATCCGGATGGTCAGGAGTTCCAGCGCGATACGGGCGTTTCCGGCGGAGGACACGATGGCGCGGTTGGCGTCGACCAGCGCGCGGAACGCCAGAACGAGTTCGCGGTCGGTGAAACGCCGGGCGTTCTCCCACGCCTTGTACGCCCGGAACGGGTGCATGGAGAAAAGCGGGGACTTGACGGGCGGCGGCGACTGCTTGTAGCGCTCGTTCATGCGGTAGAAATAATCGGAGGAGGCGTCCTCGGGGATGCCGAGCTTGACGCCCTCGCATTTGACCGAGGCGAGGTTGCGGAATTCGCCCATGACGGAGTAGATCAGCATGATCTCCGGCTTGGACGCGCCCTTGTCCTGTTCCAGATGTTCCATGATGCTCGGGATCAGCTCCAGCGCCTTGCGCGAGTTGCGTTCCACGAGCGCGGACGAGAACGCCCAGGCGAGCGTTTCGGTGGCGCGGCTGCACACCTCGCGGCAGTCGGCGAACGTCACGACCGGCTTGTCTCCGGCGTAGGTCAGGAGTTTTTCGATCTCGGTGCCCAGACGCGCCTCGTCGGCGCCGATGGTCTCGGCGAGGAACGACGCGGCGGCGTCCTCAATGCGTTTCCCGCGGTCCATCACGATGGACTGGATCCGGCGGATGAGCATCTTCGCGAAGCCCTTGGTCTTCGGGTCGGCCTTCTCGAACCATTCGAGCTTGCCGCCGGAGGCTTCGCAGGCGGCGGAGGCGACCTTGTAGAACGCCTTGCGGCGGTCGAGTCCGGGGCCGTCGATCACGAGCGTGATGTCGGCGGGAATGCCGTCCTGGAGGAACGCCGCCAGACGGTCGAGCCGCGACGGCTTTTTCTTGGTCGAGGGCTCGGAGAACGCCTCGTCGAACTTCAGGAAATGCTTCAGCCAGACAATCTTCTCGCTGGAGAAGAACGCCGGGGAATCCAGCGACAGCAGGAGTTTGTCCAGGACCTGGGGCGCTTTCTCGTTGTCCGAGTCGCCCCGGATGATCTCCAGCGACGGATTGTCGTCCGGCGGGTCGCCGCAGAGCGCGCGCATCATCTCGTTGGCGCGCTCCTTGACCGCGTAGTCCTCGTTGCCGGAAATCAGGTAGAAAGCGCCCATGGGAGTCAGTCGATGCCAGGGATGAAGGTCTCTTTGCCGGTGAGGGAGGCGATGGTCTCCACGATCAGATCAATCGCGGACTCCACGTCGCGCAGGTCGCAGATCTCGGCGGGCGTGTGCATGTAGCGGTTCGGGATGCTGATGAGCGCCGTTGCCACGCCGCCGCGCGTCATCTGGATGGCGGCGGTGTCGGTGCCGCCGGTGGCGCGGTGGCCGGTGGTCATCTGGTACGGGATCTTATGCTTCGCGGCGGCCTTCAGAATGCGGTTCAGGAGCGGCGGATTGTTGTCGGCGTTGCGCTGGAGTTCCGCGCCCGCGCCGAGCTTGATGTCGCCGAGGAGTTCGGGCTTGATGCCGGGGACGTCCGTGGCGAATCCGACGTCGACCGCGATGGCGGCGTCCGGGTTCACGCCGAACGCGCCGGTGATCGCGCCGCGGAGGCCGAGTTCCTCCTGCACGGTGCCGACGCAGGCGACGCCGACCTTGATCTTGCGTTTGGCGAGCTGGCGGAAGGCTTCGGCGATGACGAACGCGCCGATCTTGTCGTCGAGGCTCTTCGAGTGGACGCAGGTCTTGCTGAGCATCTCGAAATTACGGGAGAAAGCAACGGGATCGCCGACCTGGACGAGTTTCGCCGCGGCCTTCTGGTCCGCCGCGCCGATGTCGATCCACAGGTCTTCGATCTTCGGAACGGCCTTGCGTTCGTCCGGTGTCTGCAGGTGGATCGGCTTGCGTCCGATCACGCCGGGGATGTGGCCTTTTTCGGTGAGGATCTCGACGCCGGTGCCGGGGAGCGTGAGCGGATCGATGCCGCCGACGGGCCGGAACGAGACCAGGCCCTGCGGCATGATGCTGACGACCTGGAAACCGATCTCGTCGTAGTGGCCGGACAGCATGAACTGGAACTTCGCGTCGGGATTGAGGCGCGCGATGGTGTTGCCGAGCACGTCCGTGCGGATGTCGTCCGCGAACGGCCTGAGGTAGTCGCGGTAGACCTTCGCCTGTTCGAATTCGAACCCGGAGGGTCCGCAGGTCATCAGGAGTTCTTCGAGAAACTTTTTCGCTTTTGCGTCGATCATGGTGGTATCTCCAGAATTGAGGGGGTTGATGTGTCGGTTTTCAGGTGCGGCGGGTCACGGTTCCCGCGCGGGCGCGTTCAGCGGCACGCCGAGGTCGCTGTATTCGCGCGCCTCGCCTTCGGGCTTGCCGTCGCGGAAGAAACAGTCGCTCGCGATCATGCCGTTTTCGTGGAAGTTGCGCGTCAGGCCGTGCAGGACCTTTTCTCCCGTGGCGCTGTATTTGAACTCGTGGATGGCCTTCGGATAGCCGCTTTCGGGGAAACGCTCCATCTCCGACGTGACGTCCGCGTCCTTCGCGAGCTTTTCGTAGATCTCCGTGGCGCGGTCATAATCGTTTTTCAGCAGACAGGTCTGGAGTTCCGCCGCGACCGAGGCGCCCTGCCCGGGCGGCAGATCCAGCGCCAGAAACGCCGTGCGGTTCACGACGTCGGCGGTGCCGGTGCCGCTGCCGGAGCTCCTTTTGTCCTGATGGAAGAAGAAGCCGACGAAGAGCACGGAGGACGGGTTTTCGAGCCGGTATTTCGAGAAGAGGCGTTCCATCGGCGTTCCGGTCACCATGAAATGCGAGGTTTCGCCGTCCGCGTCCACAACGGTCTCATGGATCACGCCGCCCACGGTGAATCCGCGCTGGAACCGGGCGGGCGTCACGGAGGAACACGCCGAAACGAGCACGGCGGATACGATCATCAGGGCGGTCAGGAAAAAACGCTGGAACATGGTTTGTGGACTCCGGGATTCGGGATGTTTTTCTTATTGGATTAATGTACCACAAAAGACGGATTTTTCAAGCGGAAAAGGGGCGGCGCGGGAAAAAGAATGCGCCGGGCAGTCACTTCGACGGCGACGCGGTGCGCCAGTAGCTGTTGAAAATCGTGCGCAGGGACGTCCGCTGGGCGTTGTTTTCCGGGTTGAGGCAGTGCCGCGCGGCGAAGAGAACCGTGCCGGAGACTTCCCGCCTCAGAATGAGGTAGAGGACCTGGTTGGATATCTCGGACGGCGACTCCATGCCCGCGGTCACACCCGCGTTGTACACGCCGATCCCGGCGTACAGCTTCACGTTTGTGCCGCGCACGAGGTCGGCCCACCAGTTTACGATCCCGGCGAACGGCGCGATCTTGTTCGCGAATCCCCAGTTAATCTGCGGGATCACGAAGTCGATCCAGGAGTTTTTCACCCATTTTCGGACGTCGGCGAAAGACTGCGAGTAGGCCTCGACGCCCTTGGACGGGGAACCTTCGGGGAATGCCGCCGAACGGTTCGCCCAGATCCCGACCGGACTGATGCCGAACGGGATGGAGGTTCCGTTCAGCTTATTGAACGCGCGGACGGTGCCGGACACGCTCCGGACCAGGAGTTCGGTGTTGGCGCGCCGCCAGTCGGCGTGCGTCTGGCCTTTCTTGCCGTATTTGCGGAACGTGGCGGCGTCGCAGGTTTCGTCCACGCCGATCGGGTAGAAATAGTCGTCGAACACGATCCCGTCCGGCCTGTAGCGTTCCAGCACCTCGCGGACGCTGTTGACGATATGCGCCACGACCTCGGTGCGGCCGGGGTCCAGGAAGAAAAACGAGATGTTCGTCTTCTTGTTGTCCCAGCGCACCACGAGCCCGGGATTCTGCCGCGCGAAACTGCCGGACGAAAGCGTCCTGAGGTACGTGGAAGCCGCGGATGTATTGACCTGTCCGACCCGGTACGGGTTCATCCACGCGTATAGCTTCAGGCCGCGCCGGTGCGCTTCAGCGATCATGAACTCCAGCGGATCGAACCCGCCGTCGAGCGCCTTGCCCTCCTCCCCGGTCAGCCAGCGCGACCACGGATTGATCGAGGATTTGTAGATGGCGTCGCAGCTCGGGCGCACCTGGAACATGATGGTGTTGAACCCCATGTCGGCGAGCCTGGCGACAAGCGAACGGAAGGACTTCTGGAATTCCGCCGTGGTGGCATGCTTCGCGAAATCCAGGTTGAACGCGGTCGCGACCCAGACACCCCGGAACTCGTTCGGCTTCGCCGTGTAGGAGGCGGGGAGCAGGACGGTCCCGCCGCCGTAATTCCCGTTCATCGCGACGACGTTGCCGGAGATGTCGCGCAGCGGCTGCGAATTCACGCGGATCGGCGAGGATGAGGAAGACGTGGTCGTCGTCTGAACAGGAGGCTGAGCCGAGGGAGCGGACGTGGTGGTCGTAGCCGTTTTTGGCGTTGTCGTGGTCGTAGCCGCAGGCTTCTGCGTCGTCGTGGTCGTTGGTTGCATTGCCGGTTTCGTCGTCGTCGCCGGTTTCGTCGTAGTCGTGGTTTGCACGGGCTTCTTCGTCGCGGGCGGGGGGTCCTCGGCGGGCGGCGGGATCGGATGCGGCAGCGGCAGGGACGCGCCGGAGAGGCACGCGCAGAGGAACACGGTCAGGAACAGCATCGGCAGGAGGAATGCCCGGAATGAAGACAGGGGCATCCGGGGATCAAACGGGGTTCTGCCGACGCGGTCCTTCATGCGTCAGGCTCCGGGAAATGTGCGGATGGGCTTCGGGTCGACGAAGACCGCGGGACGCAGATAGATCAGCTCCGTGGGCGGCATGTCGCAGACGCCGGGCGGGATGTTCGCGAGCGTGGCGGCATTCACGTGTGGAGAGAGGACCACGGGGAGCGACGGATCGAACAGGCGGACGGCTTCGATGTCGTGCGGACTGGCCGTGAAGGTGTCGTAGGAGCCACGCAGTTCGGCAAGCTTGTCCGGGGTCTCCAGCACGCCCTGCCAGCCGTCCGGGATCCAGAAACAGCCGTCGCGTTTCAGCCCGAAGCCGAGCAGTTCGTGTTTGCGTCCGTCGTACAGCACCAGGACACGGTCGCCGAATGACGTTTCGCCCTCGAAGCCGCACGCGGACGGGATCCCTCGCACGGTCTGGTTCCTGCCGCGCGACGCGCCGAGCACGAACGCCGCCGCCACACGCAGAGCGGTAAAGGAACCGGGGCCAGTCCCGACCGTCCACGTGCTGATGTCGTCGTACGTGAATCCCGCCTCCACCAGCGCGTTGCCGACGAGGATCGGGAGCGAGGAGGAATCGCGTCCGGGCAGATCGACCTGGAACGAAGCGGCGGCATGGCCGCACGGATACACGGCCGCAAACGAAAGCTCGCCGCACGAAAAATCCAAAGCCGCGTTCAGCATGGGTCAGGCATCCTTTCCATCAATCAAAACCAGCGACGCGCCGGATTTCCGCAGCTGGCGGTTCGCCCAGCGGGCGAATTCCCGGAGCGCGGGCAGATCCCAGTGCGGCAGATCTTTCTTGCGGCCGCGGTCGAGGTGACCTGCACGGCGGCAGAAGCGTCCTCCGCCGATCGCGATGGCGAAGACGTCGCCTTCCTTCGCGGAAGCGAGACGCGTCCGCACCCACTTTTTCAGGTAGTTTTCAGTGGCCTGGGCGCAGGCGCATTCGTCGCATTCGGCGCGCAGGTCCAGCACGTCGGCGTATTTTTTTGCGTCTGCGGCGGCGGGATCGCCCCATTGGACCGACCAGGTGATGTTCCAGTTGCGGCCCGGCGGAGGCGGCGTTTCCGCGTCGGACGGAGAGAAAACGTACAGGCTCCAGGTGCAGATCAGGTCGCCGCCTTCGCTGCGGACGATAAACGTGGACGTGCCGTCGCCGATGCGGGCGGCGTTCGCCCAGCGCCAGATGTCCTTGCCGGTCTCGAAGCGCACGACGCGGCCGTCGGCGAGGCGGAACAGGACCGCGAGCGGCGGCGTGGCGCCCTTGTAGAGCTCGGCATCGGAACCGTCGAACGGCGTCATGGCTGGTTCCTTCACGATGCCCTCGGCGGACGGAGTCTTCACGACGGCATACGCGGCGATGGATCCGTGGAACCGCAGGCCGCCCGCCGTGAGGCTGCGGAGCTCGAACGAGTGCGGCAGCTCGAATCCGGTCTGAACGGCAAGCGAAGTATCGTCGAGCTTGTAGTGATGCGTGATCACGGTCGGGATGCCGAACGGGATGCGGCTTTCGCTGTCGAAGGAGACCTCCGCGCCGTCGTCGGAGTGATGCGGACGGCGGAGTCCGGCGAGCGCCATGGACTCGGGATATTCGCCGGGGACCGCCTCCCGCGAGGTGACGGTGAGGCCGTCGAACGGCGTCAGCGTGAAGAGTCCGGCCGCGGGCTTGTCCAGCTCGAAGCCGACGCCTTCGCCGCCGAGCCGCCAGAGCCCGTCGGGCGTCTGTTCAAATTGTCTGTAGTTCATCCGATCACCTTCACGAGCTCGTCAACGGGTTTCACGTTACGCGGACGGCAGGCGTTTTCCTTGCCAAATCCGAGCGGCGAGACCGCGACGGACCGCCACGGGGCGGCGATCCCGGCCGCGGCGTCGACTTCGGCGCGGTTGTAGCAGCAGATCCAGCATGTGCCGAGCCCTTCCGCCGTCGCCGCAAGCACGAAATGCTCCATCACGATCGACGCGTCGACGTCCACGATGGATCCGCCGTCGGGACGTTCCCACGCGGCGGAGGCGTTCCCCGCCAGCACCGCCACGACGGGCGCTTCCTTCAGCCACGGGAACATGATCTTTTCGCAGATCTTCGCACGGGCGGCGGGGGTGCGGAACAGAAACAGCTGAAAGGGCTGGCGGTTGCAGGCTGTCGGGGCGAGCTGAACGGCGCGCGAAATCTTCGCGATCGCTTCGTCCGGGACGTTTTTGTCAAGATAGCCGCGGACACTGCGCCGGGCTTCGATCACATCGTAAAAATCCATGAAAACCTCCTTGCAAAATGTTTTCCAGATAATAAGTTCAAAATGAAACGGCGCGAAACCGTCTTATCTACTATACAGGTGGTACGGTTTTTTTCAACCGGAAACCGTCTTTTTCAAAGAAGAAAATCCGGGAGCTGTTTCGCGCACTGCCGCAGCAGGGCGTCGCGTTCGCGCCAGTCCGGACACAGGTCGTCCATTTTGTCCTTGAACCGTTCGGAATGGTTCATCTCGAACTTGTGACAGAGTTCGTGCAGGATCACGTAGTCCACGACCTCCGGCGGGAACAGCATCAGCAGGGTGTTCAGCGTGACTTTCCCCGTGACGGAACAGCTCCCCCAGCGCGATCTCTGAGGATGCACCAGCACACGGAACTCCGGGAGACCAAGCGCCGCCGCATGAGCGCGGATTCGGGCGGTCAGGACAGGTTCCGCCAGCTGCGTCAGCACGGACAGAAACGCCTGCGCGAACCCTTTCCCGTCCGCCGGATCGCCCCGCATGGCGATCTGCTTGAACAGCGGATCGTACCAGCACCGGACCGTTTCCGCGCCGGGCGCTTCCTCGACCGTGATCTGCAGGCGCTCTCCAGTCAGGCGCAGTTCGATTTCGGACGGGATCCGCCTCGGCGCATCCGGCCCGCGGGGCATCGCGCCGGGTTCGGGCGCGAGACGGCGGATGGTCGCGGCCAGCCACGCGGTCTTGCTCTCCGCGAACTTCCGCGCAGACGCCACGGACCGCCGTTTCGGGATCACCAGCTGCACAGAAAAGGGATGCGGCGTGACGCGCAGGAAGAAACGTTTTGCCTTCAGCGAACGGCGGACCGCGCAGCAGACGGGCGGCATGCCGTCCGGCAGGTCAAGCATAATGTATTCGGGATCGGGCTGCATGGGTTATCCTTGGAAAAGTAAAAACTCCCGAACGTTTTTCAGCACATCCGGGAGTTTGAAAGACCGTAGAGCAAAGAGCTTTCTTGTTTAAGCTTTCTTCCCGTGACCGTAGGCGGCGTACGCCAGCGCGGAGCAGACCTCAGCGGAGGTGCGCCCGACGACCGCGATCGACTTCGGCAACAGGCTGGACGCCGTGAATCCGGGGAGGCTGTTGCCCTCGAGCATGAACACCGCCTTGTCGGAGTCGCGCACGATGACGTCAATGCGGATGAGGGTGGTGTTGCCGACCGCCTGCGCGAACTTCAGCGCGGCGGCGCCGATCTCCTTCTGGACGGCCGGGTCGATGGTGACCGGCGGGCAGAAATACTTGGTCTCGCCCTGCGCGTGGGTGTACTTGGCGTCGTAGTCGTAGAGGGTGCCGGGGTGCTGGATCTCGACGACGGGGTAGACTTCGCCGAGGACGACGCCGACCGTGGCCTCGGTCCCGGCGATGAACTCCTCGACGAGCACGCGCTTATCGTATTTGAGCGCGGTCGAGATCGCGAACTTCCATTCGGAGGCATCGCGCACGAGCGACAGCCCGAACGTGGAGCCTTCGGAATTCGGCTTCACGATCAGCGGCAGCGTCATCCCGGCGGGGATCTCCGCCTCGGGGTCGTCGATCAGCGCGTAGGCGGCATTGCGGATGCCCGCCTGGTCCATCACGCGCTTGGACTCGAACTTGTCCATCACGATGCGGCAGGCTTCGGCGGAACCGCCGACGAACGGGATCCCGGCCTGTTCCATGAGCGCCTGGATCGTGCCGTCCTCGCCGAATCCGCCGTGGAGCACGGGGTAAACGACGTCCGCGGCACGCATCCGGTCGGTGATCTCCGGCTTCGTGATGTCGTACGTGGTGACGTTGTGTCCGGCGTCGCGGAGCGCCTTGGCGACGTTCGCCGCGGACTGAAGCGAGATTTCGCGTTCGGAGCTGGCCCCGCCCATGAGGACGAGGATGTCGAGGGGTTTCTGCTGACACATGGCCGCCGCCTGTTCTTTCATGTTAATCGATTTGACCTCGGGTTGAAGGATGATGTTGGAATGCCGGAAAACCGCGCCGCGCATGGCGCGGATGAGTTCGTAGCAGTCGTGGCCGGAATGCGCCAGGAGCTCGGGAGACGGCGAGGCGTCGCGCACGATCCAGTTCGCGTGGACCGGAGACACCTCGAACGCGCCGCAGCGCTTGCCCTTCATCCCGGCGGATTCCAGCAGACGGCCCGCGTAGAGTTCGGGCGCGGGATTGCGGAAGATCGAGCCGGCGCTGCGCCCCTGGGGCGACTGGCGGCGGCGTTCGTGCTCCGCGTCCATGGCGGCTTTTTCCGCCGCGGGATCGACCGGACGGAACCGGAACCGGGCGGACATGACCATGATGTTCTCCGGGATGCCGGAGTCGCGGTAGCGCCAGAGATAGGCGTTCTTCGGGACGACGGACACGGACGCGGTCTCAAGGTCGAGCAGCGTCATGTCCAGCAGGAAATCGGAAATGGTCTGGCCGTTCGCGCCGGCGTTCATGTGCAGGCCGCCGCCGATGGAGCCGGGGATGCCGCAGAGGCCCGCCGCGCCGCCGAAACCGTGCTTCAGCGCTTCGTTCAGGACAGCCGTGAGCTTCGTGCCCGCGCCCGCCGTGCAGAGGCCCTCGTCCGAGCATGTGACTTCTGCCAGGACGCCGGACGGCTTGAGGTAGACGGTGCCGTCGGTCGGTTCGTCGGAGCCGACCAGGTTCGTGCCCGCGCCGAGCGGGCGCGCGATCCATCCGGCGCTGAGGATGTAGCGCAGGAATTCGAGCGTGACGCCGGGATCGGTGACGCGGGCGTACAGAAATGTGCCGGAGCCCGCGCCGAGGGAGGTGTGGTCCGCCCAGACGGCGTCGGAGACGAGCTCAATGCCGGGGAACTCCCTGGCGGCTCCGGCGATCAGTTCACTTTTTGTAAACTTTTTTGGGATCAAAGACGCGTTCTCCAACGACTTCCAGATTGTCGCCGACGACCTTGCGGAAGAAGCAGGTGTGATAGCCTTCGTGGCAGGCGGCGCCGCCGACCTGCTCGACCTTGAAGATCACGGTGTCCGCGTCGCAGTCCACCAGGATCTCCTTCACGATCTGCACGTTGCCGGATTCTTCGCCCTTGTGCCAGAGTTTGGAGCGGGAACGGGACCAGTAGACGCCGTGTCCGGTCTTGAGGGTCTCTTTCCAGGATTCCTCGTTGATGTAGGCGAGCATGAGGACCTCGCCGGTCTTCCAGTCCTGGGCGATGGCGGGGATGAGTCCGCCGCTCTTCTTGAAATCAAGTTCGATCATGTTCAGTCAGTCCAAATCGGTGCGTGACAGGGTCATTCTTTTTTGGTGGGGACGGCCTTCGGAACGGAGTCGGCGTCCTTGTCCGAGATGCCGATGACCTTGACGTCCTGCTTGTCGCCGGAAACGTTCTGCTCGGGAAGTTCGGGGAGGATTTCCTTGATCTTTTCCCCTTCGGCCTCGGCGGCATCGGTTTCGGCATCGGCTTCCGCGGCTTCATCGGCTTCCCCGTCGGCGGGTTCCACGCCGTCGGAGACGGGCTTTTCGGAAGCAGTGAACAGGCTCATGGCAAAGCTGCGGACTTCCTCGGTCGGAGCGTGGCCGACGAAACGCACGGGATCGCCGGGGATGGTCGAACGGAGACGATAGGATTCCTGCTCGGGAACGAGATTGCCGTCGGCGTCGAGCCAGTAGAAGCGGTAGGCGAACTCGTAGTCGACGTCGCCGAAGAACGCCCACTTCAGGGCGGAAAGCTCGGGCGTCGTGCCGGAAACGCGCACGGCGAGATAGCCGTTTTCGTTGATCTCGCTCTCGGCGTCGCGGAACGTGAAGATCTTCGCGGCATCCGCCGAGATGTAGATGTTGCCGGGCTGGATATCCGCCGCGCCGTCCGCTTCGATCACGTGGACGCGTTCATCGGTCGGTTCCGGAGTCGAAGCGCATGCCGAAACGACCAGTGCGCATGCGGCGGCCGTCAGAATGGAGAACAGTTTCATGGTTGTTTCCTTTCGGTTTTTATTCAAAAACAATTGTTTGATTTGTATTCCGGTGAGTAATTTACACCGCAAAAGCAGTGTTTTCAAGCCTTGATGTCACATTTTTTTCCGACATACACCTGACGCGGGCGCACGATCTTGGTGTTCATGCCGATCATCTCGCGCCAGTGGGCGATCCAGCCGGGCAGGCGCGCCAGCGCGAACATCACGGTGAACATCTTCTCCGGGATGCCAAGCGCGCGGTAGAGGATGCCGGAGTAGAAGTCGACGTTCGGGTAGAGGTTGCGCGAGACGAAATAGTCGTCGCTGAGGGCGGCCTTTTCGACCTCGAACGCCACCTGGAGCAGCGGATCGGTCACGCGGCGCTTCGAGAAATACTTTTCGCACTCCGCCTTGATGATCTTTGCGCGCGGATCGAACGTCTTGTACACGCGGTGCCCGAAGCCCATGAGGCGCTCCGGATTGTTGTGGTCCTTCACGCGGTCGAAGAACCGCTTCACGTTGCCGTCGTGCTCGATGCGGCGGAACATCTCGATGACCTCCTGGTTGGCGCCGCCGTGAAGCGGGCCGGACAGCGCGGACACGCCGGCGGAGATCGTGGCGTACAGGTTCACCTGCGCGCTGCCGATCGTGCGGACGGTCGTGGTCGAGCAGTTCTGTTCGTGGTCGGCGTGGAGGATCAGCAGGACGTTCAGGACGCGCACGGCCTCCTCGGAAATCTCGTACGGCATGACCGGCGAGTCGAACATCATGTTCAGGAAGTTCGCGCAGTAGGACAGGTCGTAGCGCGGATATACGACCGGTTCGCCGATGCTCTTCTTGTACGCGAAAGCCGCCATCGTGCGGACCGTGGAGATCAGGCGCGCCGTCGACGTGTCAATGTCCTCGCGGAACGACAGCAGGTCGACGTTCGGATAGAACACCGCGAGGGCGTTGATCATGGTCGAGAGGATGTGCATGGGGTGCGCGCCGCGCGGATACAGATCGAAGAAATGGCGCATGTCCTCATGCAGCAGGGAGTTGACGTTCAGGAGCTTGGAGAACGCGCGCGCCTCCTCCGGGCTCGGCAGATTGCCGTGGACCAGCAGGTACGCCACATGGACGAAACGGAGTTTTTCGTCCGCCACAAGCTTCTCAATCGGGATCCCGCGGTAGCACAGGATGCCCTTCTCTCCGTTCACGTATGTGATGCTGCTGCGGCAGACCGCGGTGTTCATCAGTCCGGGGTCGAACGTCAGGCAGCCGGTCGTCTTGCGGAGGGCTGTAATATCGATCGCCTTTTCGCCCTCGGTCCCGACAATAATCGGCAACTTGATCTCCTGTCCGTTGACGGACAATGTCGCGAATTCACTCGCCATCATTCAGCCTCCTCTCTCGTTTGGTTCGGGCTGTTCGTGGTTGCAGAACTGTATGAAAAACATATAAACTGAATAATGTACACCCCATACGCGGAAAAATCAAGCGGAAAAACGAATATAAATTAAGGAAAGCGGAGGAAAAGCGGGCAGGAGTCCCCGGAGAGAGACCGATATGAGACAAAAGTTTCATACGGGCAGATGAGACATCAATATGAGACACTTTGTCTCAATCAACCGTTGTCAGCCACGTTGCAACATGTTGATCATACAATATTTTAATTCTTGGCACGCAAGTTGCTTGATTGAAGCCGGCATATTCAACACACATCAGATCAACCGTCAAAAACAAAGGAGTCGCGATTATGCTGGACATTCAGAAAATGACCGAAAAGACACGTGAAGCCCTCGCAGCCGCCGGCGCCGCCGCCCGCGAATACGGACATCAGGAAATCCGCCCGATCCACCTGCTCGCCGCATTGGCGAAACAGGACGGAGGCCTGCTGCCGTCGCTGCTGAAACGCCTCGGCACTCCGAATTCGCTACTATCGGACGCGATCGAAGCCGAACTGGCGAAACTGCCGAAAGTGACCGGAAACGCCGCCGACGTGTATCCGTCGCGCGATTTCAGCAACATCCTGGTGGAAGCCCGCGACCGCGCGGAAAAGATGAAGGACGAATACATCAGCGTGGAACACCTGCTGATGGCGATGATCGACAAGGACGCCGCCTGCGCCGCCGCGCTCGAAAAGGCGGGACTCACGGCGGATACCCTGCTGAAGACTCTGGTCGAAATCCGCGGCAACCAACGCGTGACCAACGAGAACCCGGAAGCGTCGTTCGAGGCGCTTGAGAAATACGGACGCGACCTCACGCAGGCCGCCCGCCAGAACAAGCTCGACCCGGTGATCGGCCGCGACGACGAAATCCGCCGCACCGTGCAGATCCTCGCCCGCCGCACCAAAAACAACCCGGTCCTGATCGGCGAACCCGGCGTCGGCAAGACCGCCATCGTCGAAGGGCTGGCGGTCCGCATCGTGAAGGGCGACGTGCCGGAATCCCTGCGGAACAAACGTCTGATCGCGCTCGACATGGGCGCGCTGATCGCCGGCGCGAAGTACCGCGGCGAATTCGAGGAACGCCTGAAAGCCGTCCTGAAGGAGGTCTCCGGCTCGAACGGAGACGTGATCCTGTTCATCGACGAACTGCACACGGTCGTCGGCGCGGGCGCGTCCGAAGGCTCCATGGACGCGGGCAATCTGCTGAAGCCCGCCCTGGCGCGCGGCGAACTACACTGCATCGGCGCGACCACGCTCAACGAATACCGCAAGTACATCGAAAAGGATCCCGCGCTCGAACGCCGGTTCCAGTCGGTGCTCGTGCCGCAGCCGTCCGTCGAGGACACGATTTCGATCCTGCGTGGCCTGAAGGAACGCTACGAGCTGCATCACGGCGTGAAGATCCGCGACGGCGCGCTCGTGGCGGCCGCCGTGCTGTCCGACCAGTACATCGCCGACCGGTTCCTGCCGGACAAGGCGATCGACCTGATCGACGAAGCGGCGGCAAAGCTCCGCACTGAGATCGACTCCTGTCCGCAGGAGATCGACGAGGCGGAACGCAAGTCCATGCGCATGGAAATCGAACTCTCCGCGCTCCGCAAGGAGAAGGACGAGGCCAGCGCCGCGCGCCGCGCCGAACTGGAGAAGGAACTCGCCGACATGAAGGAAAAGGCGAAGGCGATGCGCGCCTCCTGGAACGCCGAAAAAGACGCGATCGGGAAGCTGCAGACGCTGCGCGAAAGCCGCGACACGGCGAAAAGCGAGCTCGAAAAGGCGGAACGCGACAGCGACCTCCAGCGCGCCGGCGAACTCCGGTTCAGCATCATCCCCGGCATCGAAAAGCAGATCGCCGCGGCAGAAAAGGCGCTCGCGGGCGACGAGAACGGCAAGCGCATCCTGAAGGAGGAAGTGACCGAGGAGGACATCGCGGACATCGTGAGCCGCTGGACCAGCATCCCCGTCGCCAAGCTCGTCCGCAGCGAACGCGACAAGCTGCTGCACCTCTCCGAGCACCTGCACCTGCGCGTCGTGGGCCAGGACGAGGCGGTCGAGGCTGTCTCCGACGCCGTCCTGCGGTCGCGTTCCGGCCTGAAGGACCCGAAACGCCCCATCGCGTCGTTCCTGTTCCTCGGGCCGACCGGCGTGGGCAAGACGGAACTCGCCCGCGCCCTGGCGGAAGACCTGTTCGACGACGAACGCGCGATCATCCGCATCGACATGTCCGAGTACATGGAGAAATACAGCGTGTCGCGCCTGATCGGCGCGGCACCCGGCTACGTCGGGTTCGAGGAAGGCGGCCAGCTGACCGAGGCGGTCCGCCGCCGTCCCTACGCTGTGGTGCTCTTCGACGAGATCGAGAAGGCGCATCCGGACGTGTTCAACCTGTTCCTGCAGATCCTCGAGGACGGCCAGCTGACCGATTCGCACGGACGCACCGTGAGCTTCAAGAACACGATCATCATCATGACGTCGAACCTGGGCAGCGACCTGCTGCTGGAGTGCGGCGGCGACGTGGAGAAGACGCGTCCCGAGATCGACAAGCTCCTGCACGCGCAGTTCCGCCCGGAATTCCTGAACCGAATCGACGGCATCCTGCTCTTCAAGCCGCTAGAGCTCGAACAAATCGAATCCATCTTCGACATCCAGATCGCGCTGCTCCGCGAACGCCTGAACAAGCAGGGCGTGGCGCTCGAAGTCACCCCGAAGGCGCGCACGGTGCTCGCGAAACGCGGCTACGACCCGAGATTCGGCGCGCGTCCGCTGAAACGCGTGCTCGTGAACGACCTGGAGACGCCGCTTTCGCGGATGCTGATCTCCGGCGAGCTTCACGAAGGGATGCTCCTGACCGTCGGCGTGAAAAAAGACGGCGAACTTCAGTTCACGTGCGCGGATAAAGTTTGAAAAAAACGATTCGCACGCTATATTAAAACGTCAATTATTTCTGAATCCGGAGAGAGATCATGCACAATAAGAAACACGGTATCGACCATGCCGAAAAAATAGAGGCCGACGCGGCCGCCGAGGCGCGCGAAATGCCGACCATGGAGCCGAAAGGCGAGGCGGCGTTCGACGAGGCGACGCAGGCCGCGGCGTCCAAGATGGCGGATGCGAACTTCGAGTACGAGGCGGAATGCGCCAAGATCGAAAAGCTGGAAGCCAAGCTCAAGGAGACCGAGGAAAAACTGAAAGAGGCGGAGCGTCTCCGCCTCCTCGCCCTCGCCGAGATGGACAACCAGCGCAAGCGCCTCGCCAAGGAGATGGAGAATGTGCGCTACAACACCACGCAGGACACCGTCTTCCCGTTCCTCCAGGTCTTCGACCATTTCACGATGGCCGTGGCCGCCGCCGGAAAATCCAGCTCGCTCGAATCGCTGCTTCAGGGCATGGACATCATCCAGAAGGAATTCGACAAGGCGTTCGCCGACCTCGACATCACCGTGATCGACGCCGCCGGAAAGCCGTTCGACCCCGCCCTGCACGAGGCGGTCGCCGAGGAGCCCTCCGACACCGTGCCGAACGGCACCGTGATCCGCCAGTGGAGCCGCGGCTACCAGTGCGGCACGCGTCTGCTGAAGCCCGCGATGGTCGTGGTCAGCTCCGGCCCGGCCGCCGCCGAAGACGCGGAAAAGAAGGACGGAGAATAAGCAAGCCGGATCCGCCGGGCGCGCCGGGAGACCGGAGGCCGGCGGCGGGTCCCTGTATTTCAGCAATTTGAGGTAACATACATGGCAAAGGATTATTACGACATACTTGGAATATCCAAAACGGCGTCCGCGGACGAGATCAAGAAAGCGTACCGCAAGCTCGCCGTCAAATACCATCCGGACAAGAACCCCGGGGACAAGGCCGCCGAGGAGAAGTTCAAGGAAGTCTCCCGCGCCTACGAAGTCCTCAGCGACGAGAAGAAGCGCAAGCAGTACGACCAGTTCGGGCCCGATCTCTTCGAACGGACCGGAGGCCAGGGCTACGGCCCCGGCGCGGGCGGTTTCGGCGGAGGCGGAGGTCCGGGCGGATTCTCCTCGTCCAACTTCAATTTCAACGGCTTCTCCGACCCGCGCGACATCTTCAGCCAGGTGTTCGGCGGCGGCGACGGCGGATTCTCGTTCGACGACCTGCTCGGCGGCATGAGAAACGGCCGCAGCGCGCGGAGGCGTTCGGCGTCCGGCGCACGCAAGGGCGCTGACCTGAACTGCCGCGTGGAGATCGACCTCGAGGATGCCATCCTCGGCGCGGACAAGAAGATCCGCCTCGCCAAAGACGAGACCTGTCCGTCCTGCGGCGGATCGGGCGCGGAGCCCGGCTCCTCGCGCAAGTCCTGTCCGTCCTGCGGCGGCTCGGGCTTCGTCGTGTCCGGCCAGGGATTCTTCCAGCAGCAGGAGGCATGCCCGGCATGCCACGGCACCGGCAGCGTGATCCTGCATCCGTGCAAGCGCTGCGGCGGACGCGGCGTGGTGCGCGTGGACAGGGAGCTCCAGATCCATATCCCGCCCGGAGTCGACGAAGGCTCCAAGCTGCGCGTCGCGGGCCAGGGCGAACCCGGCACGGGCGGCGGTCCGGCGGGCAACCTGTACGTTATCATCGGACTGCGCCCGCACGCCGTCTTCGAACGCAAGGGCCAGGACCTGATCTGCGAACTGCCGATCACGCTTGAATGCGCGCTTCAGGGCGGCGTCGTGGACGTGCCGACCGTGTCCGGCCGCACACGCATGAAGATCGCGCCCGGCACGCAGAACGGAACGATGCTGCGTCTGCGCGGAAAGGGCGTACCGGCGCTGAAGGGCGGCGCGAGGGGCGACCAGATCGTCCGCATCCTCGTGGAGATCCCGTCCGGCCTGACCGCCGAACAGCAGAAGGCGATCGCTTCGCTCGGGCTGACCGGCGCGAACTACCCGAAACAGGCAGAATTCCGCGCGAAAGCGGCGAAATTCCTGCACACATAACCCATAACCGAACCGGATACGCACCATGGCCTCGGCTAAAAGCAAAGACAAAAACAGCAGCGATCCCGTCATCGCGCGCAACCGCAAAGCGTTCCACGACTACGAGATCATCGAGACCTGCGAGGCGGGGATCGTGCTCGTCGGGACCGAGGTCAAGAGCTGCCGCGGCCACAGCGTCCAGCTGCAGGACTGTTTCGCGCGGATCGAGAACGGCGAACTCCTCGCCTACGGCATCCATATCTCGCTGTATGCGTTCGGCAACCGGTTCAACCACGAGACGAAACGCCCGCGCAAGCTCCTGATGCACAAGAAGGAGATCCTGCGCCTTGCAAACAAGGTCAGGGAAAAGGGCTATGCGCTCATCCCCCTGAAAATGTACCTGAAGGGCATGCACGTGAAGGTCGAGCTCGGACTCGCCCGCGGCAAGACGTTCGGAGACAAACGCGAGACGCTCCGCCGCAAGCAGGACGACATGGACATGCGGCGCGCCGTCGCCGCAAGACGCCGGGGCTGAACCGCTTCGGCGTTTTTTTCTTTTTCCCCTCTTTTACGAATGGCTGCGGACGAGTTTCCGTTCGATGGACTCGGGATGCAGGCTCAGATTTTCCAGGTAGCGTTCGTTCGGACCCGCCGCGACCGCATCGAGCAGCCGTTGCAGGGCGTCGGCGGAATCCAGGTACGAGATCGACGCCCGGAGTGCGCCGGGATAGCCGCGTCCGCGCAGAAACTCCAGCAGGGATTTGCGCGCCACGACGTACGCGAACCGCGGCCCGTAGCAGTCCAGCATGTCCTCCATGTACACGCGGATCGTCTCCGTGAACTCCGCCACGTCCGGCGGAGACGCGGACGGATCGGCGATCTCCCGGAAGATCCACGGATTGCCGAGCGCGCCGCGCGCGACCATGCCGGCGGAACACCCCGTTTCGTGCAGCAGCGTGCGGAACGATGCACCGTCCATCGCGCCGCCGTTGGCGACCACCGGGATGTCGAGCGATTCGCGGACTGCGGAAATGATCCCGTAAAAGACCGGCCCGGAATAGAAATTGCGCATGAGGCGGCCGTGGATCGTGATGGATTTCGCGCCCGCGTCGCGCAGACGGCGGCAGAACGCCACGGTCGGCGCGGGGTCGGATTCGTCCTGGATGCGCGTCTTGGCGGTAACGGGCAGGCGTGAGGCGGAAACGAGCGTCTCGAACGCGCGGACGGCTCCGTCCGGGTCCTCCAGCGCGAAGCGGATGCCCTCGCATTTGCGGGCGACTTTCGGCGCGGGACAGCCGAGGTTGAAATCCAGCACGTCGAAATCCATGTTGTTGATAAGCTCGGCGGCGCGTTTGAGCGTGGGGAGGTCGGACCCGACCAGCTGGATGCCGAGGAAACCCGCGTCGGAACCCCGCTGCGCGAGCCGGAGCGTCTTCTCCCCCTGGAACACGAGGGAGCCCGCGTCGATCATTTCGGTGAACGCATGGCGGCAGCCGAACCGCCGAATCATGCGGCGGAACGGGATGTCGGTGTGCCCGGCAATGGGCGCCATGACGGCCGCACCCGGCGGATACAGCTCGGGGGGCATGAAATCGACCTCAGGCGTCGTCGCGGGAAACGATGATCGCGGCGTTGGTGCCGCCGAATCCGAAGCTGTTGCTGAGCGCGTGGCGGATCGGGACGTTCATGCGCGGCGTGCGCACGATGTCCGCCCATGCCATGGATTCCTCGATGTCGTCCGCGTTGACGGACGGGCTGACGAAGGAATGCTCCATCATCTGGGTGCAGAAGATCAGCTCGATCGCGCCGGCGGCTCCGATCGGGTGGCCGGTCTGGGACTTGGTGCTGTTGATCATCGGGGACGCGCCGTTGTCATGGAACACGGACTTCAGGGCGTCGACTTCGACGGGGTCGCCGACCGGGGTGCCCGTGCCGTGCGTGTTGACGTAGTCGATGTCGGAGGGCTTGAGATTGGCGTTCGCGATAGCGTCGCGCATGACCGCCGCGGAGACTTCGCGGCTGGGCGCGACCATGTCGCAGGCATTGCTGTTGCAGGCGTAGCCGCTGACCCGTGCGCGGATCTTCGCGCCGCGCGCCTTCGCGTGGGCTTCGCTCTCCAGGATCATGATGCCGGCGGCCTCGGAAAGCACGAATCCGGTGCGCTGTTTGTCGAACGGACGGCTTGCCTTTTCCGGTTCGTCGTTGAAGTTGTGCGACAGCGCGTGCATCGCACCGAACCCGAGCGCCTGCTGCCAGCAGAGTTCCTCGCAGCCGCCCGCCATGACGATGTCGTACGCGCCGGACTGGATCAGGCGGATCGCCTGGATGAGCGCCACCGCGCCGCTGGTGCAGGCGCAGCTGACGTCGTAGCTCTCGCCGCCGATCTTGTACACGAGCGAAAGGTTGGCGACGGCGGACGACGGCATGATACGCGGGATGCTGAACGGGGAAATCTTGCGCGTCGAATGCGTCCGTTCGTACGTCATGACCGATTTGTAATACTCGGCGTAGCTGCTGCCGCCGCAGCCGGTGATCACCGCCATTTTCGAGCCGGGCAGCGTTTCCATGGTGTAGCCCGCCTCGGTGATGGCTTCGTATGCGGCGGCCACCGCCATGACGCCGCTCTGCGTCATGAAGCGGAGCTGTTTGCGGTCGAACGCGGGACATTCGAACCCTTCGAGATCCACCACGCCGGCGACCTGCGAGTCCAGATTGAGTTCATGCCAGTACGGAACCTGCGTGATCCCGTTCTTTCCGGTTTTCAGCGACTCCAAATTTTCGGCCAGACTCAGCCCGATCGGGGTGATCAGACCACGGCCAGTGATGACAACGGGAATCATTCGCTCCGTTCCTGATTGTTTTGATAGCGGTTGAAGTATATAATTTATCTTAATACTTTACACGCTGTTTTTTATTTTTCAAACGCGGCGGAAAGTTTTTTTAGATAAATATCTAAATCACACGAAAAAAAGTTCACTTTCCCACCCTGGCGCGGATGTCGGACAGCTTTTCCGCCTCCGGGACGGACGCGTTGTAGCGGATCAGGGCGTCCAGATAACGGAACGTCTCCTGGCGCGGCAGCGCGCGGAGGATGTCGATGCCGACGCTGTTCACGCGGCTGATGTACTGCGTGGAAACGCGCTTGTCCTTGGTCGTGAACATGACGAGTTCGATCCCGGCGCAGACGCTGAGGTCGGTCTGGGGCGCTTTCAGGATGGCCTCCTTCGCGGACGCGATGCGCTTTTCGTCCTCGACCTGAAGCCGCGCGTTGCGCGAGGCGTCCGTCTCCTGCACGTTCCGGTACAGCGGGGAATTGGCGATCTCGCCGCTTCGGATGGACGCGATGGTGATCTCGTTCAGCGCGCTGTTGTGAATGAGTTTCAGGTCCGGGTCCTTGAGCATCCAGCGGGCGCGGGCGACGGTCTCGAACTCCGCCACGGAACTCGGTCTCGCGTAGTAGGCGTCGAGCAGCGGGGAAAGCTCCCTGGCGCATTCAAGGATGTCGCATGCGGCGAATCCCGCCCAGATCTTTTCGCGCGACTCGACCATGCGAACATACGAATGCTTCAGTTCTCTCATCACGGACGGCATCCCGATCATCGCCGTGAACGCGGCGTCGCGTATCTGGGCGTCCTTGGAATCCGACGCTTCGTTGAGCAGTTCGATCGCCTTCTCCGAGACCGGAGCGAGGTTCGTGAGGCCGAGGAACTGCTGGATCGGCGTCTGCCCGGCGGCGGCGATGCGCTTGATGGCACGCTGCAGGGCCGGGATCGAGGCGTCGCCGAATTCCTTCAGATGCACGAGCGCGAACCGGTTCGTGAAGTAATCCTCATCCTCGATGTCGAGGCAGTCCACAAACAGGGAGATCAGGTCGATGCCGCCCGACATGTCGACGTTGCGGAACAGCGTGTAGATGACGCCGATGTTGGCGGAGGCGAACACGTGGAAATCCTCCGTCGCGCCGAGGTAGAGCGTGAAGTTCTCGTACTGCGTCTGGAGCTTGCGCCACATGATGCCGTATTTCGTGAAGAAGAGCGGCTGGAGGATCGTCTCCTCCGGTTTGCCGATGGCGCTGAGCTTCAGGGCGTTGGAAAGGCGGATGGATTTAACCGGGATCAGCGTGATCGCGGCGTAATCCTCCTTCTCCTCTTCATCGTCGTCCGCGGCAGCGGCAGAAGCGGCGGCGGCAGAAGAAGCGGCGGCGTTTTCCGTCTTCGCTTCCTCCTGCGGCTTGTCGAAGGGCTTCACGTAGATCAGCCGCCAGGACGGAACGACGTCGTCGGAGAGGTCCCGGTTCATGATCGGTTCGCGGTTGCGCTGAAGCGGTTTGTAGGGATAGATCATCCTGTCGAGGCGTTCCGTGATCTCCCTGATCGCCTCGGCCTCGGTCTTCGCGGGTTTCTTCTCCTCCGTTTTTGCGTCTTTTTCCGCCTCGGCGAATGGCTTTTCCTGCTCGTCGCCGGAAACCTCTTTCACGGCGGATTCGGATTCCTCCGGTTCGTCGGGGAGCTTTTTGATCGGGGCGGCGTGAAGCAGGACACCGGACGCGGCGAACAGGATTATGCAGAGAAGAAGCAGACGGGTGCGGATCGTGCTGGTCATGGTGGTTCCCTCCGGGTGCGTCATGCCGAAGCCGGTTCGGATTCGGATTCCTTGTCCCGTCGCCACTGGCGGCGCGGCTGCGGGACGTCGTCGTTTGGTTTGATCGTATAGTGGTTCTCTCCGAGCAGCGCGTCGAGGTCGTTCAGGAGCCCTCTGGAGACGTAGACGCGGACGGACTGCGGCAGTTCGATGAAGGCCGCCAGACGGTCCTTCGTGGCGGCGCAGACGAGCACGGGCACGGGTTCCGGCCCCTGTTTCTGCTTCGTTTTTCTGCGCCGTGCCGCCGGATCGTCGGCCTCTTCCGGCTCGACCCCGGCCGGGAAGAGCTCGGGCGGCGGCGCGGCGTGACGCGCGAGCAGATCGCGCAGTTTCTCGCAAGCGTCCGGCTTCATATCGTCCTCGAAGAGATTGACCTGAAGGGTGCTGGCGTTGAAGAACGGGGCGTCCTCCAGCTGGATCACGTCCTCGAGCTGAAGCGAGACCTCGGCGTCCTCCTCGTCGCCGCTCTTCTTGGTGACGGCGCGGACAAAGACCTTCGCGCCCTCGAAAAGCAGGGCGTTGACCTCGGTGTAGAGGCGGTTGTAGCAGACGCACTCGATGGTGTCGGTGAGGTCCTCGATCTGGACGATGGCGAACGGCTTGCTGTCGCTCTTGGTGTATTTCTTGGCGACCGAGGTCACGAGGCCGCCGAACTTGACGCCGATGTCGCCGGGCATGCGCGAGATCTCCGCGAGGTTGGCGGTGGAGAATGTGTCGATGATCTTTTTCGAGGAGGAAAGCGGATGCCCGGAGACGTAGAACCCGAGGAGCTGTTTCTCGTCCTCCAGCATCTCGCTGTCCGGGAACTCCGGGATGTCCGGCGGCGCCTGTTCCTCCAGCCCGGCGTCCTTCGGGTCGTCCAGCATATCGAACAGGCTGGCCTGGCCGGATTCGCGGTCGCGGCGGGCGGCCGAAGCGGACGTCAGCGCGGAGTCGATCATGGCGACGAGCTGGGAGCGCTTGAGGCCGGTAGAGTCGAGCGCGCCGCAGCGGATGAGCGCCTCGAGGCTCTTGGCGTTCAGTCCTTCCGTGCGTTCCGCCAGATTGGACATCGAGGTAAACGGGCCGTCCTTGCGCGCCTCAATGATGGAGGCGGAGACGCCCTGCCCGAAGCCCTTGATCGCGCCGAGGCCGAAACGGATCGCGCCGCCGTCCACGGTGAAGTTCACGTCGCTGGTGTTCACGTCCGGCGGCAGGATGCGGATGCCGGTCGTGCGGCACTCGTTGATGAGGAAGGTGAGCTTTTTCGCGTTGGAGAGTTCGCTTGTGAGCACGGCCGCCATGAACTCGGAACGGTAGTTTGCCTTCAGGTAGGCGGTACGGTAGGACAGGAGCGCGTAGGCGGCGCTGTGCGACTTGTTGAAGCCGTACTCGGCGAATTTCTTGATGTTCTCCCAGATGCGCTCCGCCTGCGCGGTCGGGATGCTGTTCGTTTTCGCGCAGCCGTCGATGAACTTGTCGTGCTGCGCCTCCATGTCCTTGATCTTCTTCTTGCCGATGGCGCGGCGGAGGATGTCGGCCTGGCCGAGTGAGAATCCTGCGAGCACCTGCACGCACTGCATGATCTGCTCCTGGTAGAGCATGATGCCGTACGTTTCCTTCAGGTACTGCTCCATGAGCGGATGGTCGTATTCGAGCGGGATCGTGCCTTTTTTGCGTCCGACGAAGAGGTCGAGGAACTGCATCGGGCCGGGGCGGTAGAGCGCCACGAGGGCGATGATGTGCCGGAGATTTTCCACGCCGAACTTGCGGCAGAGGTCCTGCATGCCGCCGGATTCGAGCTGGAACACGGAGACGGTGTCGCCGCGGTTGATGAGATCGTAGGTCTTCTGGTCGTCCAGCGGGATCGCGTCCATGTCGAGCGTGACGCCGTGCGTGCGCTTCACGTTGTCCACGGCGTCCTGGATCACGGTCAGCGTGCGGAGGCCGAGGAAGTCCATTTTCAGGAGGCCGATGCTTTCGCAGAGCGGCGCGACGTACTGCGTGATGACTTCCTCGTGCGCGCCGCGTCCGAGCGGGACGAGGTCGGCGAGCGGCTGGTTGCAGATGATGACGCCGCAGGCGTGGATGCCCATCTGGCGGTTGAGCTGTTCGATCGGGGCGCAGTACTGGAAGATATCGCGGACCCAGGCTTCCTTTTCGAGCAGCTGTTTGAGCTCGGGCGATTCCTTGACGGCCTTCGAGAGCGTCATCTTCGGGTCCTCGGGGATGAGCTTCGTGATCATGTTGCCCTCGGCCGGGGTGCGCCCGAGGACGCGCGCGACGTCCTTCACGACGGCTTTCGCCTTCAGCGTGCCGTACGTGCCGATCTGCGACACGCTGTCCTCGCCGTACTTCTGAATCACGTAGTCGATGACCTCCTGGCGGTGGCGTTCGCAGAAGTCCGTGTCGAAGTCGGGCGGCGACACGCGGTCCGGGTTCAGGAAGCGCTCGAACAGCAGGTCGTATTTCATCGGGTCGATGTTCGTGATGCCGCTCAGGTACGCCACGATGGAGCCTGCGCCGGAGCCGCGCCCCGGTCCGACCGGGATGCCGTGCTCCTTCGCCCAGTTGATGAAGTCCCACACGCAGAGGAAGTAGCTCGGGTATTTCGTGCGGTTGATGACCGACAGCTCGAAGTCCATGCGCTCGAGGTTGCGCTTCGCCTCCTCCTTCTTGTCCTCCGGAGGATTGAACGGGTCGTAGCCGTATTTCTTCTCGTAGCCGCAGACGCTGTCCGCGCGGCCCGTGCCGTACAGGCAGATGCTGCGGAGGTAGGCGGCGGATTTCTTCATGACGATGCGGCGTTCGACGA
Source organism: uncultured Lentisphaerota bacterium (assembly GCA_900320095.1). Lineage (GTDB taxonomy): Bacteria > Verrucomicrobiota > Lentisphaeria > Victivallales > UBA1829 > UBA1732. The sequence continues at coordinate 2,301 of ONQZ01000005.1, read as the reverse complement.
GGTTGGCGCGCTTGGCGTCGTCGGGGAGCGGCTTTTCCGGATCCTTCTCGTGGTCCTTCGCGATCTCGGCGTCGATCTCCTGCACGGACTCGGCGCGGATGGCGTCCAGGTCGAGCGTGTCGACGAACTCCTGCGGCGGCGTGTATTCCGGGTAGTGGTTCTCGTAGCCGATCGTGACGTCGCACTGCTCCGCGACCGCGAGCGTGTTCGTGATGGCGTCCGGGGCCTCGGTCCCGAAGACCTTCATCATCTCGTCGCCGGACTTGAAGTAGAACTCGTCGTACTCCATCTTCATGCGGCGTTCGTCACTCAGCGTGGTGCGCGTCTGGATGCACAGCATGATCTCGTGGGAACGCGCATGCTCCTTCTTCAGGTAGTGCACGTCGTTCGTGGCGACCAGCCGGACGTCGTTCTCGCGGGCGAGCTGGATGAGGCCGCGGTTCACGGTCTTCTGGTCCGCGATCCCGTGGTACATGAGCTCGAGGCAGAAGTTCTCCCTGCCGCCGAAGAGGTCGAGGTAGTCGAACAGCACCTTGCGGCCGGCGTCCACGCCGCCGCGCAGGATCGCCACGTCGATCTCGCCCTGCAGGCACGCGCTCATGCCGATGATGCCCTCGTGGTATTTCGAGAGAAGCTCGCGGTCGATGCGCGGCTTGTAGTAGAACCCGGTCATGTGCGCTTCGGAATTGAGCTTGCAAAGGTTGTGGTAGCCGACGTTGTTCTTCGCCAGCAGGATCAGGTGGAATCCCTTGATGTTCGGGACGCCGGGCGTTTTTTCCAGGCGGCTGCCGGGTGCGATGTACGTCTCGCAGCCGATGATCGGCTTGATGTCCGCCTTCTTCATGGCGTTGTGGAACTCGTAGCAGCCGCCCATGACGCCGTGGTCGGTGATCGCGCAGGCCTTCATGCCGTATTCCTTCGCCATGGTGACCAGGTCGACCTTGCCTTCGGCGTCCTCTTTTTTCAGCTTCGCCCACGAGATGGCGCACGCGCCGTCCAGCAGGCTGTAGTCCGTATGCAGGTGCAGATGCACGAAATCCGTAGCCATAATTCCCGTATCCCTAATCGTTTGCGTTGAATTCAATCCATGGACGGCGGCGGGAGACGCGCGTGTCCATTCTCTAAAAAACGGTGTGAATTAATTATACAGCCGAAACGGGGATTTTTCAAACCGGAAACGGGAAAAAGGCGTCGAATTGATGCCGAAAGGCGGAGAAACGAAAGAATAGAAGGAATCAGCGCCGAAAAATATATGGTTCCAAGCCTGTCCCTTTCAGCTTATTTTCGCGCTTTTTTCCTCTTTACGTTTGCATTTTTGGAAAAACGTGGTATTTTATAGTGTTTCACGTATTTTTTGTCGTGGGCTGGTAGCTCAGTCGGTAGAGCATCGCCCTTTTAAGGCGGGTGTCCAGGGTTCGAGTCCCTGCCAGCTCACTTTTTTGTGCCCTCGTTCCCGGGCATTTTCCAGCCTCAAATCGAAGCGGACGCCTCCCCGTTTTCTCCCTCCCCGGTTTTTAAAAACAAAAAAGGGTTCGCACACAAGATGCAAACCCGTGAAGATCAAAATGGTGGTGGGGGATGGATTCGAACCATCGAAGGCATGGCCGGTAGATTTACAGTCTACTGCATTTGACCGCTCTGCAACCCCACCAGGAAACAGCACTTGGAGCGGGTAGAGGGAATCGAACCCTCACAATTAGCTTGGAAGGCTAATGTTCTACCGTTGAACTATACCCGCGGGTGTTTCAAAAGAGGATTTATTACTATACATCTTTTGTCGGAGAAATCAAGTCCGGAACAAGAAAAAAGCGGAAAAGATGCTCATGGAGCTGCGAAAGGAATTTGTACCGGATGAAAAGCCATTGGAGCAAGGCATCCTGTTTTCAGATTTCATGCTCCAATGGCTAGAGATCGTAAAACCTACAATTGCGATTACTACCTATTCGTCCTATTCCAATATGGTTAAGGGTGTAATCGTCCCTTATTTCAAGGCGAAAAAGATCTCTCTCGGAGATCTGAAAGCAACTGACATCCAAGCGTTCTATATGGATCAGCTAAAACGGGTTTCAGCGAGCTCGGTCATTCATTACCACGCCAATATCCATAAAGCTCTGAAATATGCCGTAAAGATTGACCTGATTCCAACGAATCCTGCGGACAAGGTGGAGCGCCCCAAAAAGAATCGGTTTATTGGCAGCTTCTATGATAGTGACGAGGTAGAAAAGCTCTTTACCGCCGCGAAAGGGACACACCTTGAGATTCCGATCTTCCTGGGTGCTTTTTACGGCTTGCGAAGGAGTG
>ONQZ01000021.1 GCA_900320095.1 uncultured Lentisphaerota bacterium | reverse complement strand
CTATGAAAACACCTGTCAGTACGCCATTCTGAAAAAGGATTGGATAAACCGCCTCGACACAAAAAAAAGAACTTGTTCCGCCCTGCCCTGCCGCACCGGCGGAGAAACAATACCAAACCAACATAAAACACCGCAGCCCATGCAAGAAGGAGGACTGACACCATGAACACAACCGGAACAGAATACCACGTCAGCAAATCGGGTTCCGACCGCAACCCCGGAACGGCCGCGCAGCCGTTCGCCACGATCCAGCGCGCCGCCGACCTGGCGATGCCGGGCGACACCGTGATCGTCCACGCGGGCGAATACCGCGAATGGGTTGACCCGAAGAACGGTGGCACATGCGACCGCAAGCGCATCACATACAAAGCCGCCGAAAACGAGCATGTCGTGATCAAGGGCTCGGAGCGGATCACCGGCTGGGTCCGCGATGGCGACGGCACGGTATGGAAAGCCGTCGTCCCCAATACGCTGTTCGGCGACTTCAACCCGTTCGACACCTGGCTTTACGGCGACTGGATGGTGTCGCCCATGTACCCGACGCTGCACCTGGGCGAGGTCTACCTGAACAGCAAATCTTTCTTCGAGGCGACCTCGCCGGAGGAAGTCAGAAAAGCTGAAAAGCGGACGACCGGGCACAATTATCCGTGGAAGACCTACCGCGAACCGATCCCGAATCCCGAGGACACGGTCTGCCAGTGGTACGCCGAGGTCGACACGGACAACACCACGATCTGGGCGAACTTTCAGGGGGCGGACCCGAATCAGGAACTGGTCGAGATCAACGTCCGTAAGTGCGTTTTCTACCCGAGGCAGAGCGGGAAGGACTACATCACCGTCTCCGGGTTCGAGCTGGCGCACGCCGCGACGCCGTTCGCGCCGCCGACCGGCGACCAGCCGGGCCTGATCGGTCCGCACTGGAGCAAGGGCTGGATCATCGAAAATAATCACATCCACGACGCGAAATGCTCCGCCGTGAGCCTCGGCAAAGACGAGAAAACGGGCGACAATCATTTCACGAAAACCAGACGGAAACCGGGCTACACCTGCCAGTTCGAATCGGTTGTGAAGGCACTGCTCCTCGGCTGGAACCGCGAGAACATCGGTTCGCACATCGTCCGGGACAACGTGATCCACGACTGCGGCCAGAACGGCGTCGTGGGGCACATGGGCTGCATCTTCAGCGAGATCAGCGGCAACGAGATTTACCGGATCGCCACCAAGCATGAGTTCTTCGGCTGGGAGATCGGCGGGATCAAGCTGCACGCGCCGATCGACGTCGTGATCAACGCGAACTACATTCACGACTGCACGCTCGGCACCTGGCTCGACTGGCAGACGCAGGGCACCCGGATCACCGGAAACCTCTACTGTAACAACGTCCGCGACCTCATGGTCGAGGTGTCGCACGGCCCGTATCTGGTCGACAACAACATTTTCGCGTCCGCCTACAGCTTCGAAAACATGTCGCAGGGCGGCGCGTACGTCCACAACCTCGTCCTCGGCAATACCCTCCACAGGTGCGTCCTGAACCGTTCCACGCCGTACCACTTCCCCCACAGCACCGCGCTCATGGGCACCTCGTTCATCTATGGCGGCGACGACCGTTTCTACCAGAACATCTTCGTCGGCGGCGCGGACAAATACGGACAGACGGACTGCGTCTTCTCCGGCACGGAGGCGTTCGACGGGCATCCCGATTCCTACGAAAAATACATCGCCGGGATCAAGGCGGCGTTTCCGCAGAAGGGCATCCCCGGCGACGAGAACCTCTATCTCCAGGTGGCGCAGCCGGTCTATATCGCGCGGAACGTCTACGGCAACGGCGCGGAGCACTACGACGGCGAACAGGATTGCACGGTCAAGGACGGAGGCTGGAACATCCGCATCGAGGCGAACGAACCGGATTCCGCCCCGGACCTCCCTGCCACAGAGTTCATCAAAAAGAGACACGGATTCGTGTATCTCGAACTGGACGCCGACGATCTGCTGCTCAATCAGAAGACAAAGCTGATGACGACGGCCGATCTGGGCGAGACACGGGTGACCGAGGCGTTCTTCGAGAATCCGGACGGTTCGGACATCATCCTCGACCGCGACTACCTCGGACAGCTCCGCACGGACGGCAATAATCCCGCCGGGCCGTTCGCCGGACTGAAACCGGGCCGCAACAGCCTGTGCGTCTGGTAAGACAGAATCGAACGGAATAAACGAAAGGACGGCAAAAAACGCGCCCGTGCGTGAAAAATATAGAAAAAAGTCGGAGAAATCTTCATTTTCCGGTTGAAGAAATCGCTTTGACGGGGTATAGTTAAAGTTAATTTGAATCTTCGTGGAGTTTGTCTCATGTTCTGGCTTGTTACAGGTTTGATCGTTCTGCTGCTCGTCGTCGGGCTGCTCGCGCTGTATCAGCGCATCAGGATCGCCCTGCTCCGCGGCAAGCTGGAGAGCGCCATCCACGCCAACGCGCAGACCAGCAGCTATCTGAACATGTTTTCGCGCGGCGTCCGCCAGACCGAGAACAAAAGCGAATGGATGAGCGTCACGGCAAAATACCTGTCCGACCTCATCCAGGCCGATTCCGTCTGCGTGTACCTGTACCGCGACGGCGCGTTCTTCCCGTCCGGCATGACCCCGCACTATCCCCTCCAGCTCTCGCGTCCCCTGCCCTGCAATCTGAACGATCCCGAGGCTGTGGAAGCGATCAAGTCCGCCACGCCGAAGGACCTCGCCGAGCTCATTCTCGCGACGGTCCTCGCACACGAATCCCTGCTCATCAGCGACCCGCGCCATCCGCTCCTCACGAAGATCACGCACACCGAGACCGTGAAGACCTTCCTCGCAGTCCCCATGATCTACGAGAAAAACCTCCTCGGCATCATCTGCGCCTCGAACAGCTCCACGCCGCACCGCAAGTTCTTCACCCAGGAGGAGGTCAACCGCCTGACGCTCCTCACCGCGCCGGTCATCCTCGCACGCAACATTCTGGAGATGTACGACCGCCTCAGCCAGCAGCAGCGCATCTCGCAGGAACTCGAATTCGCGCGCACGCTGCAGCGTTCCCTGCTCCCGCCCGACTGTCCGCAGTGGGGCGGATTCTCCATTCAGGCGGTGTCCCGCGCCGCGAAGGAGGTCAGCGGCGACTTCTACGATTTCGTCGAGATCGACTCGAACCGCCTGCTCGTGGTGATCGGCGACGCCTGCGGCAAGGGCATCCCCGCGTGCCTCATCATGGCTATGACGCGCAGTTTCATCCGCGCCAACATCCCGCACTTCACCACGCTGAAGGCCATGCTCTTCGAGCTGAACGACAACCTCTTCCGCGACATGGGCGACGGCCGCTACATCACGCTCGCCGTCTGCCTCCTGAACAAGAAGGAAAACACGGTCGAATACGCCCGCGCCGGGCACACCGAGCTGATCTTCTACGTCCGTAACCACATCCGCAGCATCAACCCGAACGGCGCCGGCCTCGGCCTGCTCCCGTCCGAGCTCACCGAATACGACACGTTCAACACCCAGTTCGGCCCGGAGATGTCGTTCATCATGTTCACCGACGGCATCAACGAAGCGGAAAACGCGGACGGCGAGCAGTTCGGCATCCAGCGCATCAAGGACTGTTTCATGAAGTCCTGCGTCGCGCAGGAATCCCCACGCGAAGCCGTCGCCAAGATCATGGACAGCGTCGACCGTTTCTCCCCCGCCAACGGCGAACAGGACGACCGCACCGTCGTCGTCATCTCGCCCCTCATCTGAAGAAAGGAACCCAGACTATGACACTCGCCTCAAAATTCGCGCTTCTGATCGTTTCCGCATGCGCGGTTTCCTTCCTCTCCGCCTCGTCCTGCGCCTCCACCGAGGCGAAAAAACAGCAGCAGATGGCGGAGCTCACGCCCGAACAGATCGCGAACATGACGCCCGACGAGGTCGCGGAATACTACGCGCGCCGCACCCGGCTCCGCGCCGAACAGGCCAAGCTTCAGGAGGAAAAGGAGGCTTCTGGCAATGGGTTCTTCTCCAGCGTCCACAGCGTCGAAAAGCGCGAGCGCCTCGGCAACGTGAACCAGCGCCTGCTCGACAACGCGGACAACACCGTTTTCCCGTGGCAGAGCCACGACCCGCACCGCAGCGAATCCCTCCTCGGACGCGGTTCCGTCATCTACAACTGGTAACCAACAGCACACCCGATTCCCCGGTTTCATGAGCATCACGAATACCCAATACATCGTCACGGGCGCCGCCGGCTTCATCGGCAGCGCCGTCATCTGGGGGCTCAACCGCAGGGGCATTGACGACATCCTGATCGTCGACCACCTCGGCGAGTCCGAAAAATGGAAAAATCTCCGCGCGCTCCGCTACGCCGACTACATGGAGAAGGACGATTTCTTCCGCGAGCTCGCGGCGAACGGCCTGCCCTCCGGCGTGAAGGCGGTCATCCACCTCGGTGCGTGCTCGTCCACCACCCAGCTCGACGCCTCCTACCTCGTCCACAACAATTTCGAGTGCACCAAGCTCCTCGCCACGCTCTGCGCCGCACGCGGCGTCCGCTTCATCTACGCCTCCAGCGCCGCCACCTACGGCGCGGGCGAACAGGGCTACTCCGACGCGCTTGACGGCATCCCGGCGCTCCGCCCCCTGAACATGTACGGCTACTCCAAGCAGATGTTCGACCTGTGGGCGATCCGCAACGGCCTCGTCGGCTCCATCGCGGGCATGAAGTTCACCAACGTCTTCGGCCCGAACGAACGCCACAAGGGCCCGATGCGCAGCATGGTCTGCCGCGCGTTCGAGCAGATCCGCGACACCGGGACCGTGAAACTCTTCAAGTCCTGCCGCCCCGAGTACGCCGACGGCGAACAGAAGCGCGATTTCGTGTATGTGAAGGACATCGTGGAGATGATCCTCTTCCTGCTCGACCGCCCGGACCTCTGCGGCATCTACAATGCCGGAAGCGGCCTCGCCGAGACCTGGAACGAGCTCGTTTCCGCCGTCTTCGACGCCATGGAGAAGCCGCGGAGCATCGAATACATCGACATGCCGGAGATCCTCAAAGGCAAGTATCAGTATTACACCTGCGCCGACATGACCAAGCTCCGTTCCTCGGGCTTCGCCGGCGGCCGCACACCGCTCGCCGAGGCCGTCGCGGACTACGTGCGCGGCTACCTGCTCCCGGACAAACACCTCGGCGACGAACCCTCGAACTGAACACCAACTCGACCCCCTCACGAACCCCCTCACGGCAACCGCAAGGAAACCTTCCAATATGGCAAATGAACTCAAACTGAAAGTCGGCGTCATCGGCACCGGAGTCCTCGGAAAATACCACACCAACCTGTACCGCACCGCGCCTCACGCGGACCTCGTCGGCATCTACGACGCGGACCCGAAAGTCGCGGCCGACGCCGCCAAGCAGTTCAACGTGCAGGCGTTCGAAAACCTCGACGAGCTCGTGGAACGCTGCGACGCCCTCACCGTCGCCGTCCCCGCCACGCTTCATTACGAATCCGTCATGCCGCTCCTTCAGAAAGGCAAGCACGTCCTCGTGGAGAAGCCCATCGACTCCGAGGTCGGCCGCGCCCGCGAAATGGTCCGCCTCGCCAATGAAAAGGGCGTCGTGCTCGCCGTCGGCCACGTGGAACGCTTCAACCCCGCCATGGATTTCCTGGAGAAGAACCGCAAGAACACGCTCTTCATCGAGGCGCACCGCCTCGCGAAATATCCCCCGCCGCGTCCGGGCCACCTCCGCCGCGGCACCGAGGTCAGCGTCGTGATCGACCTCATGATCCACGACCTCGACCTCGTGCTCACCATGGTCGGACAGGAGATCGAGAAATTCGACGCCGTCGGCGTGCCGATCCTCAGCAACACCGAGGACATCGCGAACGTCCGCATCAAGTTCGTGAACGGCGCGGTGGCGAACCTCACGGCGAGCCGCATCAGCGCCGGCCCCATGCGCAAGTTCCGCGTCTTCCAGACCGATTCCTACATCTCCATGGACTACTCGAACAGCACGGGCGTCATCTACCGCAAGGGATTCCTCGGCGTCGGCAAGAAGGACATCAAGTGCACCAGCACAAACGCGCTCGCCGACGAGATCAACGACTTCGTCGACTCCGTGATCGCCTCGAAGGCCGCCGGAAAGATCGTCCCGCCGAAAGTCACCGGCGAACAGGGTCTGCGCGCGCTGGAGCTCGCCGACGCCATCTGCCGCGAAATCCACGACTACAACTCCAAGTACGGCCTCTACAAGTTCAAAAAGTAATCCCGTCCGCCGCGATGCTGACCTGCTCCAAAGTCAATCTCTCGCTCGCCGTCACCGCGCGCCGTCCCGACGGCTATCACGACCTGGATTCGCTCTTCTACCCGTTCCGCGATCCGTCCGACGTGATCCGTCTCGAAGATGCGCCCTCGTCGTCCGGCGTGACCATCCTCTGCGACGCGCCGGGCGTCCCGCTCGACCCGGAGAAGAATCTCTGCGGCAAGGCGGTCTACGCGTACTGCAAAGCCGCCGGGATGGACGTCCCCGGACTGGTCATTCATCTGGAAAAGCATATCCCCGTCGCCGCCGGAATGGGCGGCGGGTCCGCCGACTGCGCGACCGTGCTCAAATTGCTTCAGGAGCGCTTTCACGCGCTTTCGGAATCCCAGCTCGAAGATGCGGCGTTCTCCCTCGGCGCGGATGTCCCGTTCTTCCTGAATCCGCGCCCCTCGCACGTGACCGGAGCGGGCGAACACCACACGCCCGTCGAGGGTCTGCCGGAACACCTTCCGATCCTCCTCGCCGCGCCGCAGTATCCGGTCAGCGCGGCCTGGGCGTACAAGCACATGGACCTCCAGCGTGCGATCTCCACACCGCCGCAAACAAACGAGCTGATCGACGCCCTCCGCCGCCGCGACTACGAATCCGCCGCACAATTCATGCGGAACGACCTCGAACACGCCCTTTTCGACAAATTCCCCCTGCTGGTCCTGCTCCGCACGTTCCTGCTCGAAAACGGCGCGCTCCGCGCCATGATCAGCGGCAGCGGCCCGACCATCCTCGCGCTGTTCCGCGATGATGCCGCCGCGCAGGCCACTTACGCCCGCTCGAACTCGGAATTCGATCCCTCCGTCCGCTTCCTCCTGCCCACGTGAACAACGGAGAAACGCTCATCATGCCGCAGGACAGCGACAAAAGCACCTCAGAAGGGCAGAAAAGGCAGCCGAAACCGTGGTGGCGGCAGTCGTGCCCGGAACTGCTCGCAAACGTCTATCTTCCCTTCAAGATTCTCCTGTTTCCTTTCGCTCTCGCGTTCTGGATGCTGGGCTTGATCTTCCGGCTCCATTTTTGGATCTTCCGCTGGCTGTGCCTCCATCCGCGCATGAAGCTTGCGGCCTTCCCTGCGTTGCTCGTCATTCCACTGGCATTCCTCGGAACCTTCGGCGGTCCCCCCTATTTCATTACTAGGGTGCACTGGACCTATCTCGTCTCACCGGAGGAAGCGGCGCCGTACGAATCACCGCTGCGCGAGCAGGTCTGCCCGGTCCTGACGGAAAAGTACGACCTGACGGAATGCGAGGTGACGTACACCCGGCCCGGCAAGTACAACCCCGGCCCCGAACGCCGGTTCGCCGGGATGCTGGAAGATACGGGCGGCGCCGTCTACTTCAAAATCACATCCGCCGACCGCGAACGCCGGATCGAGCTCGCGCAGGACATCATCCGCATGAAGCGCGAACTTCCCGGTCTGCCGAAGTGTCCCTATGTTCTGGAATTCGAACGCCCGGAACGCCTGCTTGATCGGAGGACGGACGAAGCGAAATCTTTCGATGAACCCGCCGCCCGCGCCGTCATCGCGGCGATCGTAATCCCGGACGAGGAGCGCGGCTACGACGGACGCGGGGACTGGCATTTCGACGATTTCACGCCGACTCCCGGAGAAGACGAGGAGGTGCGCAAATGAATCAAAACGCACCCGGCGGATTCCTGAGCAGCAAGGGCGTGAACACCGCCCTTATAATCCTTCTTGTCCTCAATTGGCTGTGTCTTTTTCTGGGGATTATTCTTTTCGGGATCGCCTACCTCGGCTGGACATCGTATCAAAGTCTATACCGGCATTGGGAATTCGAACACGAGAAAAGTGTCCGCGAATGGATCGTGCCGCGGCTTGTTCAGGAAAACAACCTGAAGGAATGCCCCGTGAAACATGCGGCGTTCGGCTGTACCCATTTCAAGATCGACGCCGCATCCCCGGACCAGTACGGGAAGATCACGGAGGACGTCATCCAGCTGGAACAGGAAACGCGGAAGGACTGCAAATGGCGCGGCAGCTTCATCCTGGAATTCGACCACGACAAGCCGGGACACGGCATCTCCGTCTTCCTCTACACCGGCAGAGACAACTCCTCCGGCATGTTCGACCAGTGGCGCACCGACACATTCTGGATACCATCCGTTCAGTAAAGCCGCATCCTCCGGAACAGAGCGTTTTTTTCTTAATACGTATAATTTCTTAAAAAGAAATACGTATTTCTTTGTTCTTTCACTTGACTTTTCCATTTTTGCACGTATAGTATCATCAAAAGAAACACAAAGGAGACGGATCATGACCACAAAACTGACGCTCAGCATCGATTCCAAAGTCCTCGCAAAGGCGCGCAGGATCTCCAAACTCCGCAAGACCAGCATTTCCGCCATGGTCGCGCACTACATCGCATCCATCCGCGAGGACGAAACTTCGGAAGAACCGCTCGCGCCGCTCACGCAGCGCGTCCTGGAGATCGGACAGAAAGTCAAGCCCGTCCCCGCCGACTGGGATTACCGCGACGAGCTCGCCGACATCATCGAGGAACGGTACGGCGCAAAATGAAGCGGGTCTTCCTCGACACCAACATCCTGCTGGACGTGACCATGCACCGGGAAGAGTTTCTCCCGGACGCCGTCCGCATCTGGAACGACTGCGAAACGGGAAAAGCGCTGGGGCTGGTCTCCGCCATCAGCCTGAACAACGTTCATTACATCATGCGGAAACGCCTTCCCTCGGGTTCCGCGCTGGAGTGTATCCGGCACATCCTGAACATCTTCACTGTCGTGCCGCTTGATACGGCCATCCTCAGAATGGCCGTCGATTTTCCGCAGAAGGATTTCGAGGACGCCATTCAGCTCTTTTCCGCGCTTCAAGCGAAAGCCGACTGCATCGTCACGCGGGACCGCGCGCACTTTTCCGCGGACTATCTGCCGATCCTGACACCGGCGGAATATCGCGGTATTCAGGACAGCCGCGCCTGACAGAATCGTATGGGAGCGGATTCCCCTTATTTCGCCTGCTGCTGTTCGTCCTCGACGGTCGCGGTCACGAAGAGCAGCGTGAGCATGTCCGGCTGGTACGCGGGATTGCTGATGCGTGCCGCGAGGACGGGCTTTCCGAGTTCCAGGTACAGCGTCTGCCGGAACGACGTCGTGTCGAGCATGGGCAGTTTCAGCGTACTGGACAGGATCTCCTGTTCGGTCGAACGCCTCGGGCGCGCATAGCGGTCCGCCGGGCCGTCGTCCTCGTCGTCATAGCCGTCCGAATTGCCGTAGAACGAATACTGGTAGTTGCGCCAGCCGGTCTGGGTCGCCTTCTCGAAACTGTAGTCCAGCTGCACGGTCTTTTCATCGCTGAGGATGCGGGCGGCGGCGCGCAGTGCCGTCCCGGTCCAGACGGTCCCGGTGTCCAGCGGCTCGGCGGGATCGCCGGGCTCCTGTCCGGGCGCCCATTTCAGCGGGACGAACTGCGTCTTCGTGTTGAGCTGGATTGCGACGGGCTCCTGCGAGGGGATCAGGCGGAAACTCGGGCTGTAGAGGTCGCGCAGCTGATTGCTTTTCAGGAGTTTCTTCATGAAGTCGTCGGACGGGACGGCGGGGCATCCATCGGAACTCCCGGCGACACAGATGTCATTCCACCTCGCCCGCACGATCTGGAAATCCAGGTTGACGAGCTTTTTTTCGTTCGCGGTCGAGGGCGTGGTCTTTTCCGGCGCGGGCAGCGCCTTTGTATAGAAAACGTGCAGCGTCCACACGGTCCCGGACGCCGCCTTCGCGACGATCATCGGCTTTCCACCGGTCGCGGCGAGCGCGCCGGAGAAGGAATTGTCGTCGAAAATGGGGCTCTGTCCCCTGCCCCAGTCTCCGTACTCGGTATTCGTGAATCCGGTCAGTTTCCGCATGCTCGACTCCATGGAGAACACGCGCGGCGGGCGGATGTCGAGGAAAAACTCGTTGCCATAGGGCGAGGGATCCCCGAAGAACGGGAAGATGCTCGCGAGATTGTTGTACGAGGTGTCATTGTCGACGGAGGAATCGTCGTCATCTTCGGCATCCTCGTTCCCGCTGTCGCCGTCGTCCTCGCCGTCGCCGTCTTCCTCTGCCTCGGCCTCAACGTCCGAACCGCCGGAGATGACGTCAGGATTATCCTCGCCCTCCTCGTCCTCGTCGTCCATGTCGGGAGGCGGGAGTTCGCGGTCATTGAACGAATCCGCGTCGGAAGCGCTTTTCGGCATGATGTAGAAATCGGGGAAATACTCCGAGCGCGACATCTTGAACGCGACGGGCGAATTCGCCGCGGAATACCCGGCGGAATACCCGATCACGCGGTAGCCGCCCTCCTTGTAGATCGCGGGCAGAAGCTCGTCCGTCGGCTGCGAATCCTCCGGGAGCTTCATGGACCTGGCGGCGGCGGCAAGCACCTTTTTCGGGACCGCGATGACCTGATACTCGAAATACTGGTACGCGCCGGAACGCTCCGCGGCGGCAGTCGCGGCATCCTTCTCAGGAGCAGTTTCTTTCGCAGACGCAGTTTCTTTCGCGTCCGCCTCTTTCGCGGGAACGGCGGCGGGCGCGGCCTGCTTCGCTGCGGTTGCCGTTTCCTTCGCGGCGGGCGCGGCGGCAGTCTGCCCCGAAACAGGCAAAGTCATAACAGAGAGAACGAAAAACGAAACGAAAACGAACAGCTGACAGACGGTGTGTTTCATGGAATCCGGCTCCGGGTCTTACATGGATTCATCTTGATGGAAGCGGTATGGTATCAACTCAAAAGGTATCACCATATAGAAAAAAAGTCAAACGCATTCGGCGAAAAAACGCGAAAAAAAGAAAGCCGGTGAATCGTTTTTCACCGACTTTCAAAGGGAAACGCGAATCAAAGGATTCGGATGTTATTTCGTCTTGACGGGCTTCGCTTCCTTCACGACGAGCAGGACCGGGTACTTGGCGTCGCATTCCGGCACGGTGTACATGCAACCGGTCAGAACCATCGGAGAATCGGTCAGCTCGAAATCCGCAGGCACGGCCACGGCGATGGCCTCGCCGTCCTTCCCGTAGGCGGTCGCCAGAGTGTGCGGCTTGCCGCCGAACATGAGTTCCATCCCGGTCTCGATGGTGCGTCCCGTGATCAGGGACTGCGCGGGAATGGTGGCGCTGTTTTCATCGTAGGCGCGGACGCCGGCGACTTCGAACGTAGCAAGCTTGTTGCAGAATTCGCGGCCGGTCGACTTTTCGACCTTCGCGAAGTTCAGGTCGGCGGGACGGTCCGCCATGGACGGTTCCAGCAGCAGGAGCGTGCCGACGACGATCACGCCGGAAAGCAGCGTGGCGGGCAGGCCGACCGCAAGCCATTTCATGAAGGTGACGTGCGAGGCGGACGGACGTTTCTCGAGCATGCCGAGCGCCACGATGTTCGCTGTGCTGCCGATCATGGTGATGTTGCCGCCGAAGCAGGCGCCGAAGAGCAGCGCCCACCACAGCGGGAAGTCCTTCACGCTCAGGGAGAGCTGTTCGATCACCGGGCAGAACGCCGCCACGAAGATCACGTTGTCGACGAACGCGGACCCGACGGCGGAGGTAAAGAAGATGAACGGAACGAGCTCATACGGGCTGGTGCCGCAGATCTTGGAGAAACCGTTTGCCATCACCTTGTCGACCTCGGTGTATTCGAGCGTGCCGGCGACGGCGAAGAGGAGCATGAAGAAGATGAGCGTCCACCAGTCGACTTCGCGTTCGATGTAGTAGCGGGCGCGGTTCTGCTTGATGATCATCACGATGCCGGAGCAGACCAGCGGCGCCACGATCAGGACGGTGTTCTTCGGCAGGCCGAGGAGCTCTTCGGTCGGATGGTGGGAGGCGATGGCGCACACGGTGCAGACCAGGAGGATCAGACCGGGCTTGTACGGCACCTTCACACGGGGAGCCAGCGAAAGTCCCTGCGCCAGACGGCTCTGGAGGCTCTCGTCGAATTTCTTCAGTTCCTTGCGGAAGAAGAAGAGCAGCAGCGCGATCACGGCGAACAGCGAAACGAGCATGATCGGGAACGACCACATCATGAAGTCGCCGAACGTGAGGCCGCCCTTCGTGCCGATGTAGATGCCGACCGGGTTGCCCATCATGGTGCCGGAGCTGCCGATGTTCGTGGCGAGCACGGCGATCAGGATGTACGGGGTCGGGTTCAGTTTCAGGCGGTCGCAAACCTGGAAGATCAGCGTGGAGATGAAGATGATCGAGGTCACTTCGTCGACGGCGCAGGCGAGCAGCGCGGACGCCACGCTCGTGACCGTGATGAACTTCATGCCGGACAGGTTCGGCATTTCCACGATCAGCTGCACGATCCACGTGAAGAAGCCGAGGTCGCGCAGCGCGCCGACGATGACCATCATGCCGACCAGGAAGAGGATGACTTCCAGCGAGGACGACTGCACGAAGTGGGGAATATCAAGCGAGCCGGTGAAGATCAGGACCGCGAGGCCGAGGAACGCCAGCGCCAGACGGAATTTCCAGAAGAACAGCGTGCCCATGATGAGGCCGATGAACACGGCGCAGGCCACGGCCTGATGCGATTCGAGCGCGTGGGAGAAGAAGCCGCCGAGGCCCACGGTCAGGCTCACGGCCAGCAGGATCATGAAACGCGAAACAAAGTATTTGACGGAAATGGAGGAGGATTCTTCCGACATGGTATCTGTAACCTTTCTTTAGTTTTCTCGTATTCGTTGCGCCGCGGTCATTCCCAGAAGAACTTCGCGCAGAACTCGCGCAGGGAGACCAGACCGGCCAGACGGCCGTTCGCGTCCGTGATGATGAGCTGCGCCGTCTCCTGCGCCAGGAAGAGCTTCGCCAGCTGGATCGCCGGGACGTCTTCCGAGACCGGCTCGCCGAGCTCCTGCATGATGTCGGAGACGCGCGTGTCGCTGGCGCTCTTCAGCAGGTCGACGAACGGCTGGAAGCGGTAGATCGGGGAAAGGTTCTCCATCCAGAGGAGGTGTTCCGGCAGCGTGTAGGACAGCACGTCCTTCAGCGACAGCACGCCGCGCAGGTCGCCCACAGAGTCGATCACCGGCAGGGACGCACTCTGCGTGGTGGCGAAGATGTCGATCGCCTCGCGGAGGGTGTCCGTCTCGTGCAGCGGCGTGAAGTCGGTGCGCATCACGTCCTTCGCGAGCAGGTATTCCGGCATCTTGATCTTGCCGGTGGCGAAGAACGAGGTGACGTCCGCCGGATTCTTCAGGCCGGCGACCTGACGGATGTTCGCGGGATCGGAGAACGATTTCGCCAGCATGGACATGACCTGCAGGTGCAGGTTCGGGTCCTCCACCGGGGACAGGATCAGCACCATCACGTTGATGGACACGTTCATGTTCAGCGATATGACCTGCGTGGTCACATCCTGGCCGCCGTACATGATCCCCTTCGGGCAGCACGCGATGGCGACCATCGGGGATTCGAGCCTGGGCAAGCGGGCATGCGGCACGGCGAGGCCGGGGGCGACGATGCACGGGAACACTTTTTCGCGCTTTTCGATCTCGGCGCGCGCCTCTTCGACGTTGAGCTGGGGATAATGCTTCTTGAGCATGCCCAGCAGCATGTCCATGACTTTTGCGCCGTCGGGTTCCGTCACGCCGCAGGCGATAAGGTCGGCTGACAGGTAGTCCGAAAATTCGTTCTTCGTTTCACTCATGGTGGGGATAACCTCCTGGGTCGTTCCATGTGATTTAAAAAAAGTAAAATCTTTTTAAAGTAGCACATAATTCGGAATTTACAAGTTCAGAACGCGATTTTTCCAGACTTTCCCGCCTTCCGGATGCCGCCGGATATAAAGTTTTCGTTTTTTTTCGTCTTTTCCAGCTTCAAACGCTTGAAAAACATGTTGAACCGCAGTATATTAAAAGATTGTTTTTACTTAAAAATCATCCGATTCAGAGGTCTCACTCTTATGATTACGAAAAAGAATCTCGTTCTGCTCGGCCCGCCCGGCGCCGGCAAAGGCACGCTCTCCGATCCCCTGATGGCGCAGGAAAAGCTCGCGCACATCTCCACCGGCGAAATCCTCCGCGGCGAAGTGGCAGCCGGCACCGAACTCGGCAAGCAGGCGGAAGCCTGCATGAAGGCCGGCAAGCTCGTTCCCGACCAGGTCGTCGCCGACATGGTCGCCGCCCGTCTCGCCACGCCGGAATGCGCCAACGGATTCATCCTCGACGGCTTCCCGCGCACCGTCGCGCAGGCCGAACTCCTCGAAGAAGCCATGAAGCGCATCGGCATGAAGCTCGACGCCGTGATCCTCTTCGAAGCTCCCGAAGACCTCCTGCTCAAACGCCTCACCGCCCGCCTCACCTGCAAAAAGTGCGGCGTCGCGTTCAACAAACTCTTCGCGCCCCCGAAACAGGAAGGCGTCTGCGACCGCTGCGGCGGCGAGCTGATCCAGCGCGCCGACGACTCCCTCGAGACCGCGAAGAACCGCCTGAAAGTCTACCACGAGCAAACCGCCCCCCTCATCCAGTTCTACGAAGGAAAAGGCTGCCTCGCGCGCATCGATTCCTCCCTGCCCGTGAAGGAAGGATTCGCGGCGCTTCTCGCGCTCCTGAAGTGACCGCCGTATGCGCCTGATGAAACGCCGCAATTTCGTGATCCACACGCCCGAGGAGATCGTCCGCATCCGCGAGGCCGCGCGCGTTACCGCGCTCGCCCGCGAAGAGATCGCCGCGCTCGCCCATCCGGGCATGACGACGCTCGAACTCGACGAACTCGCCGGGGCGGTGATCCGCGCCACCGGAGGGACCCCGACGTTCCTGAACTACAACGGCTTCCCGCGCAACATCTGCATCTCGGTCAACGACGTGGTCGTGCACGGGATCGCCAGCGACAAGTGCGTGCTGAAGGAAGGCGACATCGTCAGCGTGGACGTCGGCGTCACCCTGAACGGCGGCATCGGCGACACGGCGAAGACGGTCCTCGTCGGCAACAAGCCGACCTCGAAGGACATCGAACGCCTGCTCGCCGGAACGGAGGAAGCGCTCGAAGCCGGCATCGCCGCGGCGCACCCCGGCGGACACGTCGGCGACATCTCCCGCGCCGTCGCGGAAGTCGCGAACCGCTACAAGCTCGGCATCGTCCGCGACCTCGTCGGACACGGCTGCGGCACGCGTCTCCACGAGCCGCCCGAGGTGCCGAACTTCGTTTCCACGAGCGAGGGCCCGGTCCTCGCGCCCGGCATGGTCCTCTGCATCGAACCCATGCTGAACCTCGGCACGGCGCGCGTCTACGTGGAGCCGGACAACTGGACGGTCCGCACCGCGGACGGCCAGCCGTCGGCGCATTTCGAACACATGATACTTATTACTGAAACTCATACGGAGGTCTTAACACGTGTCTAAAGACGTTGTCAAAGTAGAAGGCGTCGTCCGCGAACTGCTCCCCAACACCATGTTCCGGGTCGAACTTGAAAACAAACATATCGTCCTTGCCCACATCAGCGGCAAGATGAGGCTCCACTTCATCCGCATCCTTCCGGGCGACACGGTGACGCTTGAGATGTCCCCGTACGACCTGACGAAGGGAAGGATCGTTTTCCGCCAGAAATAACGTCCGCGGCACTTTTTTTAAGTTCAAAAACCGCAAATCGGCCCCCGGCGCTTCCGCTTCGGGCATACATACTTTTTTTGACTTGATTCAACCATAACCAAACAAAGCCCACTGGGCAGAAAAGGAAAATCAACCATGACGAAACGTGACCTCGTTGTCAAAATCTCCGCTGAAACCGGTCTCATCCAGACCGAAGTCGCCAGCATCGTGCAGAAGACCCTCGACTACATCGCCGACGAGCTCGCCGCCGGCCGCGATATCGAACTCCGCAACTTCGGCGTTTTCGAAATCCGCGTCCGCAAGGGCCGCAAGGGCCGCAACCCCAAAGTGCCGCAGATCACCGTCCCGATCCCGGAGCGCAAGGTCGTCAAATTCCGCGCCGGCAAGGAACTCAAGGACCGCGTCGCCAGCCTCAAGATCGACTGATCCCGGAGTACCCGTCCCATGCCGAAAATTGCTCCGCCTCCCGGAGTGAGCGACATCTTCCCGGACGAGGCGACCGCCTGGCTCCAGCTCGAATCCGCCGCCCGCAAGGTCTTCGGACTTTACGGGTTCGGCGAACTCCGCACCCCCATCTTCGAGTTCACCGAGGTCTTCCAGCGCGGACTCGGAGGTGAGACCGAAGTCGTCCAGAAGGAAATGTACACGTTCGAGGACCGCGGCGGCAGAAGCCTCACGCTCCGCCCCGAAGGCACCGCGGGCGTCATGCGCGCGCTTTCCGCCACAGACGCAGCCAACGGCGTCGAGCACCGCGTCTTCTACATGGGCCCGATGTTCCGCGGCGAACGTCCCGCAGCGGGCCGCAAGCGCCAGTTCCACCAGGTCGGCGTCGAGAACGTCGGCCGCGCGGCTTCGCCGGGCCTCGACGCGGAAGCCATCGCCATGCTCTGCCATTTCCTCGAGGAAATCGGCATCACGGGCTTCAATCTGCTCATCAACACGCGCGGCGTGGCGTCCGACCGGCCCGCCGCCGAACAGGCCCTCGCGGAGCATTTCCGTCCGCACCTCGCCGAGATGTGCGACGACTGCCGGGCGCGCATCGACCGCAACGTCTGGCGCATCCTGGACTGCAAGCAGGCGTGCTGCCGTCCGTTCATCGAATCAGCGCCCGATCCCGCGCAGTTCTTCAGCGCGGAGTCCCGCGACTACTTCAGAAAGGTCTGCGACCTCCTCACCGAACAGGGCATCCCGTTCACGGTCGATCCGCGTCTCGTGCGCGGCCTCGACTACTACGTGCACACGGTCTTCGAACTCACGCACTCCGGACTCGGCGCGCAAAACGCCATCGCGGGCGGCGGCCGCTACGAGCTTCAGCTCCCCGGCCTCCGCAATCCGATCCCCGGCGTCGGGTTCGCCGCGGGCATGGAACGCCTCCTCATCGTGCGCGACGCGCTCGGCGTGACGCCCCCTCCGGCCCCCGTGCCGAAGGTCTATCTGGCCTCGCTCGGAGACGCCGCGCTGGCGTTCAACACGTCCTTCGCCGCGAAGCTCCGTCATGCGGGCATTTCAGCCGCCATCGACTACGATGCGAAGAGCATGAAGTCCCAGATGCGCGCGGCCGACCGCATGAAAGCCGAATACGTGATCGTGGTCGGAGATTCCGAACTCGAAGCGCAGTCCGCCAAACTCAAGCACATGGCGGACGGACGCGAGATCGAGGTGAAGCTTTCCCTCGACGGCGTACTTGCCGCACTGGCCGCCGACGCGGAAACGAAGTGATCCGGCCTCTTTTCCGGCCGACATAAAGCCGCGGGATCCGTCCCGCGGCTTTTTTCATACTCAAATCCAGCCGGGAAACCTCCCCTGCCCCGGCGTCATTCCTTTTCCGGTTCCGCCTTCTTTTCCTTCTCTTTCTCGGACTCCCGGCGGTCGATCTCCTCGGCGTCCTCGTCCGTGAACGCGTCGATGATCATGTTCGGGAACAGCGTGATCAGGTACTTCGTGTTGTCCGAGAAGAAATGCGAGATGGACCTGCCGTAGGACACCTTCGGATCGAGGATGTTTCCGTCCAGGTAAAACGGCCATTGGAGCAGCGCGAAACACGCCGTCGTCTCCAGCTCCGCCTCGCCGTCTCCGGCAAGGTCGATCGTCCCGCTCGCGTGGTAACTCTCGATCACCTCGCCCTCCAGGTCCAGCGATTCCAGCTCGATGACGCCCTGCCGCACGGCCATTTTCATCGTGCCGCGCCTGAACTCGACGGGCGCGTCGCCCGAGATCATTTCCATGAGGGCGCCGGCGGTCGTCAGACGCAGCGCGCGCCGCAGCATTTCGCCCGGCACGTACTCGATCAGGTGCGGCATGCTGACCAGCGGCAGCAGCAGGATGTTCAGGAAGACCGACCGGTCGCGCAGGTACGTCCGCAGGGAAACGCCCTCCAGATCGGCCTCGCAGTCCGCCTTCAGCTTCTTCGTCAGGGCTTCCGACGTGAACCCCTCGCCCTGCACCGTGGCTTTCAGGCGTTTCACATAGCCGTGCAGACGGCGCGGGATCTCCGGGCTGTCGTCCGTGGCAAGAAACGCCGTAAAGCTCCTGTCCAGCGGGATATTGGACAAATCCGCCTCGACGTCGAACGGCCATGCGCCGTCCTTCGGGTGGATTTCCGCGGACGCGACGCCGGAGACGTCGCCGGAAAACCGCGCGTGCGGCACCAGGATCGCCGGATCGTCGCCGCCCTGAAGCTCCAGCAGTCCCGCCCCGGAGAAGATCAGCGCGTGTTTTTTCGAATAAATGCCGTGCAGATCCAGCTCGAACGTCTTGTCGATGAGCGAGATCGCCGTCTTTTCCACGCCGGGGTCCGTGTTGTGGTTGTACTGGAAATACGACACGGCGAACGGCAGGTCCAGCGAGCTCGAAATGAACTTCGGCAGCGCGTCCTCCCCGCGCCGGTACAGGTACTCGCCGGAAAGATGCTCCTCGCCATAGGAATCCGCCAGGCGGATCATGGCGTCGCCGTACATCTCCTTGTCCGCCCAGAATAAACTCCCCTCGATGCGCCCCGAGAGCTCGGGGAACTGATACTCCTCCGGGGTGTCCGACTGAAGCTTCAGGCGGTTGACGTTCAGACCGCCCGTCCAGCTCATTTCCGAAAAA
The DNA here is from genome assembly GCA_900320095.1 of uncultured Lentisphaerota bacterium. Classification (GTDB taxonomy): domain Bacteria; phylum Verrucomicrobiota; class Lentisphaeria; order Victivallales; family UBA1829; genus UBA1732. The sequence goes on along the minus strand of ONQZ01000021.1, from coordinate 26,989 downwards.
TCATGCGCGGCAAGAAAGTCGATCTCCCCGGCGGTGTTTAGTTCCTCGAAATAGAAACTGCGCTCCACGCCGTACCCGATCAGATACAGCGCTTCCGGACCGAACCGCACCTCGGGGAACTTCATCCGCGTCCGGCATTCGTCGTTCAGGTCGACCGTGCCGGATCCGCTGGCGAACAGCGTCTGGCGCGCCTGACGGTCCTGAATATCCACGTTCACTTCCGGCAGGACCAGGAAGCCTTTTTCCGCGTTGAACTGGAAACTCCCGTTCGCGCCCAGACGCGCCACCTCGCGCGGTTCGCCGCTGATCAGAACGGTCAGGTCGTTTCCGACAAGCTTCCCCTCCCCCCCGACGTTCACCCCGTCCGCGCTCACCGTGACGTCGAATTCGCTCGTCACGACGCCGCCCGCGAGGCGGAAACCGTCGTCGTCCCTGAAACACGGTTCCCAGAACGAGACCGGAAGGCTGTTCAGCCTCAGATTGAACTCCAGCGGCAGCCACGAAAACGCGCCGTCCGCCCACGTCAGGTCGGAGCCACACAGGACGGACAGGCTTCCGTCTCCGTTGTCGACCTTCGCGCTCATCCGGTTCAGCGTGATCCGGGACGTCTCCGGCTCGCACCGGAACGCCGCCTCGGCCGTCGCGTTCACGAACCGCAGAAGCGGCAGCTCGTCGCGTCCGGGGAAAAACTTGGTCTCGAGCTGGCGCGCCAGCGTGTCGCTGAGCCGGTCCACCTCGATCGCGCCCGAAACGGCCGTTCTGCTGCCGCCTGACGCACTCACCAATGCGTGGAAATCGTCGCCCGCCTTCAGGTCCAGCGAACAGTCCAGCTGCCAGCCCCGGTCGTCCGGCTCCAGCCGGAAATCCGCGTCGCCGATCGCGTCCAGCACCAGGTTCTTGTGTCCGCTCCCGTTCAACGCGAGGTGCGACAGATGCGATTCCTTATGAAGCGTCGCCTCCATGTTGATTAGGTCGACCTCAAGTTCGGCTGTGGCGTCGTGTTCGGCCTCGCGCAGATTGGCGTCGTCCAGGAAACTGCACAGCTCGGCAAGCGTCTGGTCGCCGTACGATTCGATCATGCGGTACGGATAGTATTCCAGGTCGCCCTTGAGCGAGAGCGTGCGGACATTGTACGTCCCGGCGAGCTGCGCCTTGCAGATCTGCTCCGCGTCGTCGTAGAACGCCATGCCGAAGTGCGGCACGTTGAACGAGCCGATCCGGGTGATCCCGTCGGTCTCGAACATCGCATCCGCGTCGAACACACGCCGCCCGTTTTCACGCGCCCGGACCTCGGCTTTCGCGCCACCCAGGAGACACACTTTCTCCGGGTCGAGCTCGACCGTGTAATCGAACGACAGCTCCTTGCCCGCCGAGGCGAACGGCAGGACGGGGTCGAACGGCGTCAGGTCGACGGCGTTCTCCGTCGCCACGGTCAGCTTCGCCGCGTGCGGATCGAGCGTATACGTCGCGTCCTCGTGCCGCACGAACTCGAACACGCCCGTCGTCCCGAAATTGAGGCGGCCGCCGTTCGGTCCGGTCAGGTGTCCCGACACGGAATCCAGCGTCACGCCGCCTGTCACGAGGTCGAATTCCACGTTCCCCTTCGCATCGAACAGGATATCCCCGGGGATGCCGATGTCCCGGCAGACCAGACCGTTCCCCTGCGTGTCCGCTCCGATTTTCAGGCGCAGTTTCTCCCCCGCGAGCGCAAGCGTCCCGAACACCTTGACCACCGTGTTCTCCAGGCTCAGGTCCAGCTGCTGGTATTCCCAGCGGCTCGAATTCGTCCACTCCCCGCCGAATCCCAGCTCGGCGTTCTCCGGGTCGTACTGCATGACAAGCTCCGTCGACTCGAACGCGGGAAACTCCAGGTGCGAATCCGGCAGGTCGATCACAAGCGGCTCCTCCGCGTCGAGGGACACGATCAGTTTCCCGCCGTCGTCGGAGGACAGCACGTTGATCCGGCCGCCGCACTCCAGGGACCGCTGAGGATCGTTCAGACGGTATTTCACGCCGCAGTCGATCTCCGGGCGCGTCAGGCAGCCGTCCCCGAACTCCGCATGCAGGTCGGAGACGGCGATGCGGCTCCGCACGGCCCCGGCCTGCCATCCCACCTCGGCGTTGAGCAAAGACAGGTCCGACATCCGCACGACCGGCTTCGACGCACGGTCCCAGATCAGATGGGAGTAAGAGCGCACTTTCTCGCCGGAATCCGCCCCGTCGGCGGTTGTTTCGGCGGCGTGCTCCTCGCGCATTTCCGCCAGGCGGGCGAAATCCAGCAAGACGCGAAGTCCGTCCGCACGGACGCCCGACACCCGGATTTCCTTCAGGTCCCCGCCGTCCAGCTCCACGCCGTCGAGGCGCAGGCCGAATGTTTTCGCCTCGATCACGCCGGCAGGGGTCTTCAGCTTCAATCCGGTCAGCATGATCTCGCGGTCCGGGATCGACACCATCACGTCCGGTTCCCCCTCGACCTCCACGCCCGCGAGCCATGCCCCGGCCGGCACGATCCACTGGTCGACCGTGAACAGCGCCGCGAGGGACGCGAACACGAGCAGGAACACGAGGATGCCGGCCGTCCAGAAAACGGCTTTCAGGAATCTGCGCAGCGGCGACCGCTTTTTTGTTGGTTTCGGTTCGGACATACGGTTCGGCCGGGGCGAACAGAGCAGAACGGCAGAACGTCGCCTTCGCCCCGGATATGGTTTCTTCCAAAAGAATTCAGTTCAGTTTAATTTACATCCGGCACGGCTTTTTTCAACCTTATATTGAAAAGAACAATTCGTTTTCCGCGTTTTTTTATGCGCGGGATCGTCGCGGACCGCGGCGGGATGTTTTCCCGTCCTTCTTTTTCGCCTCGGAAACACGCACGAATATGCCGTTGTCGTCCGGTTGCCAGAGAGTTAATTAACATCCGTCTTTTTCAAAAAATCACGGAGAAACACGAAAATATGAACTTTTTCAGGCGCAACGGTTTGACTTTTAACGAAACATGGTGTATATTATTTTTCCAAAATTGGGAAATCATTCTTCACATAACCTTCTAATTCAAACATTGTGAGGTATTTATCATGGCTACGAAAAAAACCGTCAAGAAAGAAACCGCTCCCGCTAAGAAGACTGCCGCCAAGCCCGCGGTGAAGGCCGCTCCGAAGGCCGACGCGAAGGCCGCCCCCGTCAAGGCCACCCCGAAGTCCGCGAAGGCCCCGAAGACCGTCAAGATCATCCCCGTCAAGACCGACGATCCCGAAGAGAATATCAAGCGCTTCGCCAAGACCGCGCTCGCGACGAACTTCGTGAAGGCCCACAACGGCAGCTGGAACCACGCCGACTGGCTGAACTTCCTCCGCGACCTCGAAGAAAAGGGCTATTTCCCGATCGACACCGACCGCGTCGGCCTCATCCTCGAAGACAAGAAAAAAGCCTTCTTCGCGAAGTAATCTTCCCTGTTTCATTCGAAGACACACATGAGACTCCCACGAATCGCCCTCACCATGGGCGATCCGGCGGGCATCGGTCCTGAAATCGCCGTCCGGCTCGCTCGCGCGGTGTCCGCCGGGAAAACATCTCCCACGGAAGTCGCCATTTACGGTGCGCCGGACGTCATCGAGGAGGCCGTCCGCCGTTTCGCCCCCGGATTCGCGCCGCAGGTCGTCCCCTGCTCCGACCTCAAATTCTCGCAGATGCGCCCCGGCAAACTGGACGCGCGCTGCGGCCTCACCGCGCTCGAATGCTTCCGCACGGCTACGCTCGACGCCATCGCGGGCAAAGTCGACGCCATCGTGACCTGCCCGATGAACAAGGCGGCGGTCAATCTGGCGGGGATCCCGTTCAGCGGGCACACCGAGCTCCTGGCTTCCCTCTGCGGCGTCCGCGATTTCGTGATGATGCAGTCCGCGGGCGATCTCCGCGTCGTTTTCGTCTCCACCCACATCCCGCTCGCGCAGGTGCCGTCCGCCGTCACCTTCGACCGGATCGTGACCGTCACGCACCTGCTCCGCGACGCCATCGTCGCCGAGGGCATCGTCCACCCGAAGATCGCCGTCGCCGCGCTCAATCCGCACGCGGGCGAGAACGGCAACATGGGCATGGAGGACGAGAAGGTCGTGAAGCCGGCGGTCCGGGCGCTCGCCGCCGAGGGCATCAGCATCCAGGGGCCCTTCCCGCCTGACACGCTCTTCATCGAGAGCATCCGCTCCCAGTTCGACGGCATCGTCTCCATGTACCACGACCAGGGACACATCCCGTTCAAAATGCTCGCGTTCGACCGAGGCGTGAACTCCACGCTCGGACTGCCCGTCATCCGCACCAGCGTCGACCACGGCACCGCCTTCGAGATCGCGTGGAAGGGCACGGCCTCCATCGGCAGCCTCACCGCCGCGTTCGAACTCGCGCGCAAACGCGCCGTCTCCCGCATCGCAAACGCCTGAACCAACCACTTTTTCCGCCCATGTTCGAACTCGACATCACACGCGATTTCTCCGCAGCGCACAAGCTCGTCGGCTACAACGGACTCTGCTCCGCCCTCCACGGCCACAACTGGACCGTCCAGGTCTTCATCCGCGCCTCGCAGCTCGACGAGATCGGCATCGCCGCCGACTTCACCGTCATCAAGCGCGAACTGACCGCCATCCTCGCGGGCTTCGACCACAAGTACCTCAACGAGCTTCCCGAGTTCCAGGGCATCAACCCCACCAGCGAGAACATCGCACGCATCCTCTACGAAAAGCTCGCGCCCTCGGTCAACATCCCCGGCGTCAAGCTCGACCGCGTCCGCGTCTGCGAATCCCCCACCTCCGGCGCGACCTATATCCCCGACTGAGTTTCCTCTCCCCCCGTGCCGTCGCGCAGCACGGCACTGCCCGGCGCACTCCGTGTGTGCGCGAGCGCAAGCACGGCACTGCCCGGCACACCCCGTGTGTGTGTATGAACAGCAGCCGGACACCTCTCAGACACGATCCTGTACCTTTTTGAAATAATTCTGGGGGCGGCACAACTTTTTACACAATATTCCAGCGGATTCCGACGTTATTATGTTGTGTTGTTTTGTATCGGTGCGCGGCGTCCGCCCGCGTGCCGCGAAGTCAGAAACCTCATTCCCTGTTCAACCGGGGAGGAATTGAGTCCCCCATGAAAGATCATTTCCCGCGGCGGTTTGTCGGCCCGCTCCTGTGCCTCGTCCTGCTCCTGGCCGCCCCGTTCATCGCCTCTGCCCAGACAAAGCCATCCGCACCACAGAAAACGGAAACGCAGGCTTCCGCCGACGCAAAAGAGATCACGCTCACGCTTGAGGGCGCGATCCGGGGCGGACGTTTTTTCTTCAAGGAAAACGCGATCCAGTTCGACACCCTGAACAAATACGACTGGCCGACCGGGGACATCCTCGTCAACGGGAAAAGATGGAGCGAGCTGAACAAGCCGTTCAAGCTCGATTTCACGCCGGACTTCGGGAAGGCGGTCATCCTCGAAAAACAGGGCGGCCCCGTCGGGCGCACCTACATCGTCCCGAGGGAAAAGATGTTCGCGCTGATGATCGTACCCCGCGAACAGAATCCCGATGAGACGCCGTTCCGCGTCAGGCTCGCCGTGAAGAACCAGGTCCCGCACGACGACCTGCCCCCGGACGAAACGCCCGTCTCGGGCGGGACCACGAAGAGCGCCGCGGTCCGTCAGGCGGACCCGAACAAGCCGTCCGCCTCGGCCGAGGACCGTTTCATGCTGGTCCTGACCGGGGAGATCGACGGGAAAGGGAAATTCCGCCTCCAGTCCGACCGGATCGAATTCGTGCCGGATTCCGCGTCCAAGCCAGCCTGGCCGGACAACGTCACGGTCAACGGGAAGCAATGGGAGGACACGCATGTCCCGTTCGAGCTGGATTTCGTGACGGATTACGCCACGGGGAAGCTCACGGAACGCACCGGGACGGCCGCGATCGGCTGGCGGTGCATCCCGGTTCCGGACGGCGATTCCATCTTCGACCGCTTCAAGCTGTCCGTGGGCGAGCTTTCCGTCATCGGCGCCAAGGACGGCACGGCCTCCGCTTTCCGCGCCTCGCTCTCGCTCCGGAAATACCCGCGCGACTACACCGCCCGGATCCTCGCCATGCTCAACGACGGCAGGGAAAAGACCCGGAAAGGCGAGCTGGACAGCGCCTATATGGCGAACGAGGACCTGCTCTCCCCGGATGAACGCAAAGAGGTGGAGAATTGGCGGGCGGAACGCCAGAGGGACCAGCTCGCATGGTCAAGCGACCGGAGTTATTCGACCGACGGGAAAGACCTGCCCTACCTCACGCGGACGGCGATCCCCGCGCCGCGCGACCCCGACCCGGACCAGTTCGACGTCACGATCGAGGCGGATGTGAACTTCAGCGCGGTCTTCGCGTTCCTGGGGGACAAGATCGTCTACAGCGACCAGCAGTATCCCAACGAAGGAAAATACCCGGGCCATGTCCGGATCAACGGGAACGCGTGGCGGAACCTGCATCTGCCGTTTACCCTCGGCGGCGAGGTCGATCCCGACTGCGTCGCCGGGATGCAGGTCGAAACGGAATACTACCGCTATTACCTCACCCCGGAGAAAAACAGGATCGTCCTCGGGATCGTCAACCACGGCCCGCGCGACGAGGAACACGTCAGGATCCGGCTCACCCTGAAGAAAAAGGCCGCCCCGGCGAAAACGAAATAATAAAGCAAAAGGAGACTGTGGGATATGAAAACGAACCGGTTCAAAACTTTCCGGAGCATCGCACTGAGTTGGGTCCTGCTCGCAACCGCCCTGCCCTTCCTCGTTCAGGCGCAATCCGAAGCGGAAACGAACGGCCCGCAGGAGATCACGCTCACGATCGAGGGCACGATCCGGGGCGGACGTTTCTTCTTCAAGGAAAACACGATCCAGTTCGACACGCTGAACAAGTACGAGTGGCCTCAGGAAGATTTCAGCGTCAACGGGAAAACGTGGAGCGAACTGAACAAGCCGTTCGAGCTCGATTTCACGCCGGATTTCGCGAAGGCGGTCATACTCGAAAAACAGGGCGGCCCTGAGGGGCGCACCTACGTGATACCGCGTGAAAACCTCTTCGCGCTGATGATCGTGCCCGACGACGCGGATTCCAAGCCGGCGCCGTTCCGCGTCAAGCTCGCCGTGAAGAACCAGGTCCCGCACGACAATCTTCCTCCGGACGAGACCCCGGCCGGAAAGACCGCGAGGAGCGCTGGGAACTCACGCCGTCAGGCAAATCAGAACACCTCCGATGACGGCGAAATCCGTTCGATCACCGTGGTGCAGACCGGGACGACCGCCGCCGAGCGGAAGATCGCCGCGAACCTGAACCGCAAGGGCTTCGACCTCTTCCGCATGCTCAGCGAGAAGAACGCGAACGAAAACGCGTTCGTCTCCCCGTACAGCATCGACAGCGCGTTCGGGCTGGTCTACTGCGGCGCGAAGGACAAGACCGCCGAGGAAATCCGCACGACGCTGGGCCTGCCCGACGATCCCGCCGCCTGCGGCAGGTTCTTCAGCAAGGTCTCGAAGGAATACGCTGTGAACAAGCTGGTCGAGGTCCTGGTGTCGAACGCCGTCTGGTACGAACAGAAATTCGAAAAGGACATCCTGCCGCCGTTCGTCTCCATGATTAAGGAGTACTACGGCGGAACGTTCTACAAGGAGGATTTTTCCAGGCCGGACGCCCTCGCCGCGAAGGTCAACGGCTACGTCGAGGACCGCACGAAGAACATGATCCGGAACCTCCTTTCGCCCAGTGACATCAAGCCGGATTCGTTCATGATCCTGCTGAACACGCTGTATTTCGAGGCGAAATGGCAGACGCCGTTCGAGAAGGAAAACACACGCCCCATGGTGTTCCACAACTTCGACGGCTGGGAAAAGCGGGTCAAGATGATGCACCGGAGCGGGTTCGACATTGATTACTACGCCGACCCGAGGGACAATGTCCACGCCGTGGTCCTGCCGTACGAGGATCCGCGTTTCGAGCTCGTCGCCCTCATGCCGATCAACCCCGGCAACGACCGGGGGAAAGCCGCGATGGCGGACATCGTCTCGAAGATCGGGACCAGGCTTGATTCCTGGCTTACGAAGCGCTCGGAACTCGAAACGCTCCTCTGGCTCCCCGTGACCGACCTGACCTGCCGATACGACCTCAACGACGCGCTCGGCACGCTCGGCATGAAAACGCCGTTTTCCATGACGCAGGCGGATTTCCACGGCATCGCGAAACCGACCGAGCTCCTGCAATACATCTGGATCGACAAGGTGGTTCACAAGACCGCGCTGAAGATGGACGAGGAATCCACGAAGGCGGCGGCCGCCACCGCGATCATGGGCTTCGGAGGCGCCGCCGCTCCGCGGGACCAGCCCCCGGTCAACACCTTCCGAGCCGACCGCCCGTTCCTCGTCCTGATCCGCGACAGCCGGACCGGACTGATCCTCTTCACCGGCCGCATCAACGATCCCGGCGTGGAGGCTCCGGCGGACGGCTTCGGGACCTTCGGGAGACGGTAACGCTCGCTCGCCCCGGCGTCGCAGGGCAAATAACAACACAAAACACAATCCTGTTTTTCACGGGCGGTCCGGTTTCGATAGGGCCGCCCTTTTTCGCGCGATTTTTCGGTGAAAAAAGGCGTTTTTCCTTTGGAACGGGTTTGAAAAAAGGGCGATTGTGTGGTATATTATAAGATTTAGAATTTATCGAAAAACACGACCGTTCAACATAACTACCCAACCCCCAAACAGGAGAACACCTAAATGAACTTAGGCAGTCTGATTTTCGATGGCTTGAAAGCCATGGTCCTCGGAATGCTCTGGGTCTTCTGCTTCCTCTCCATCATGATCGTATGCATGAAGGTGATGTCGAAGGCGCTGGCCCCCTTCTCGAACTTCCTCGAACCTGTCGCACCCGCGCCGAAAAAGAAAAAAGCGTCCGGCGCGAAGGCAGCCCTTTCTCCCGAAGACCGGGTCCGCGCGCTGGCGGCGATCGAAGCCGTCAAGCTGTACCGCGCAGGGAAATGATCCGCAGATTTCAAACAACATAACATATTCAACCATAAAGGCAACCCCTTCTTATGAAAAAAATCAAATTCATGGACTGCTCCTTCCGCGACGGATTCCAGTCCTGCCTCGGCGCCCGTGTCAAAACCGATGACTTCCTGCCCGCCCTCGACGCGGCGGTGAAGGCCGGCATCAACTACATCGAAATCGGCGGCGGCGCCCGTTTCCAGGCGCTCTATTTCTACTGCCAGGAAGACGCGTTCGAGATGATGGACAAGTGGCGCGCCACGGTCGGTCCGGACGTGAACCTGCAGACGCTCTCCCGCGGCGTGAACGTGGTCGGCCTCTCCTCCCAGTCCACCGACATCATCCAGCTCCACGCGAAGATGTTCAAGAAGCACGGCATCACCACGATCCGCAACTTCGACGCCCTGAACGACGTCCGCAACCTCGACGTCTCCGGCCGCGCCATCGCCGCGAACGGCCTGAAGCACCAGATCACCATCACCATGATGGGCCTGGCTCCCGGACTCAACGAATCCTACGCGCACACCCCGAAGTTCTACGAAGACCGCCTGAACGAGATCATCAAGTCCGGCATCCCGTTCGACAGCCTCGCGTTCAAGGACGCCTCCGGCACCTCCACGCCGCAGACCGTGTTCGACACGATCAAGGCCGCCCGCGCCATCCTCGACAAGGAATTCGGCGTCGGCGCGAAGGAAATCCAGTTCCACACGCATGACACCTCCGGCATGGCCGTCGCCTGCAACTGGGCCGCCATCACCGCCGGCGCGGACGTGATCGACCTCGCCATGGCCCCGCTCTCCGGCGGCACCTGCGAGACCGACATCCTCACCATGTACCACCGCCTGCGCGGCACCGACTACACGCTCGACATCGACCCGGACAAGATCCTGAAGGTCGAAAAGGTCTTCAAGCAGTGCCTCAGCAAGTACTTCATGCCGCCCGAGTCCATGCAGGTCTCCCCCGAGATCATCTTCAGCCCGATGCCCGGCGGCGCCCTCACTGCCAACACCCAGATGATGCGCGACAACAACTGCCTCGACAAGTACGATTCCTGCATCGAAGAGATGCGCGAAGTCGTCGCCCGCGGCGGTTTCGGCACCTCCGTCACCCCCGTCTCCCAGTTCTACTTCCAGCAGGCGTTCCGCAACGCCGTGATGGGCAAGAACGCCGACGGCTCCTGGAAGCTCGATCCGAACGGCTACGGCAAGATGGTCCTCGGCTACTTCGGCAAGACCCCGGTCGAACCCGATCCGCAGGTCGTGAAGTGGGCGCAGGAACAGCTCCAGCTCGAGCCGACCACCAAGTCCGTTGTCGAGATCAACGACGCCAATCCGAAGCTCGGCGTGAAGTACAACACCGAACTCCTCCAGAAGAACAACCTCCCCGTGACCGACGAGAACATCTTCATCGCGGCCGCCTGCGGCGACAAGGGCATCGCGTTCCTGAAGGGCGACAAGCCCATGGGCATCCGCTACGCCGCCGATGCCGCCCCGAAGGCGAAGAACGACATCCCGGCCGCCTACACCGTCACGGTCGAAGGCAAGACCTTCAACGTCCAGGTCAAGGAAGGCGGCGTGATCACCGCCGACCTCGCCGGCCAGGTCACCGAAGGCGGCGCCGCCAAGAAGGCCGCCGCTCCGTCCGCCGGTTCCGGCAACACCGTCGACATCAACAGCCCGTTCCCCGGCACCGTGACCAAGATCCTGGTCTCCGAGGGCGACGAATACGAAGCCGGCGACGTGATCGCCGTGGTCGAAGCCATGAAGATGGAAAACGAGATCAAGCCCGACAAGGCCGGCATCATACGCGAGATCTGCGTCGACGTGAAGGCCGTCGTCACCTCCGGCCAGGCCCTCTTCAAAGTCGAGGAGAAGTGATCCATGCGTAATTTCATTCTTGCGATCCTCTTCGCGTTCCTGTGCTCCGCCGGGCTCGCGGTGTCCGCTCAGGACGCCGCCCCCCTGCAGGCCGCCGCGAATCAGGCTCAGGCGGCTGCCGCCGATGCGGCGAAGGCCGTCGAAACCGCGAAATCCGCGTTCCCGAAGAAGCTGTCCGACCTCGAGGCGAAGATCCCCGGCCTCAAGCGCAACAGCCAGATGTCCGAACCCGACGAATGCTTCGACTGGTACGAAGACCCCGCCACGGGCCACGTCTACCTCGTCTACGTCTGGGGCAACGCCGAAACGATGGCGAAGTTCGAAGCCGACGCAGCCGCCGTCGCGGCCGAAAAGCTGCTCGCGGGCGACGAAGCCGGCGCGAAGCTGGTCACCGACAACGCGAAGAGCGTCGTCGAGGCGACCCGCGCCGCCAAGGGCTACGGCCTCGTCTACTCCGTCTCCTTCGCGAAGGGCAAGGACCTTCACGACGGACGCGAGATCCTCATCGTGAAGCCGGTCAACCGCAGCAAGGGCAAAGTGATCCTCGCTCGTTCCATGGCGGTCGAAAACATGAAGGACGGCCTCTTGGTCGCGTCCTCCCTCGAAACCGGCGACGTCGTGGGCGAGTTCCTGCCCGCGCTCCTCTACAATGAATCCGTGCGCGAAGGCAGCCAGGCGAAGTCGCTCCCCGGCTTCGGCACCGCCATCAACAACCTCTGGCACAGCACCGGCATCTACGACATCTACCGCCAGACGACCGCCGACTTCAGCAAGACCTGGATCCTCGGCCTCGGCCGCCTCCTCATGATGTTCGTCGCCCTCATCCTGCTCTACCTCGCCATCGTCAAGGGCTTCGAACCGCTCCTGCTCCTCCCGATCGGCTTCGGCGCACTCCTCGCCAACATCCCGCTCGCCGGCATCAGCGGCCCGGACGGACTCCAGGGCATGATCTACATGGTCGGCATCGAGTCCGGCGTGTTCCCGTGCCTCATCTTCATGGGCGTCGGCGCGATGACCGACTTCGGCCCGATGCTCGCGAATCCGCGCACGGCCCTGCTCGGCGCGGCCGCGCAGTTCGGCATCTTCGGCGCGCTCCTCGGCGCGCTCGCGCTGAACGTCGTCCCCGGCATCACGTTCAACATCAAGGACGCCGCGTCCATCGGCATCATCGGCGGCGCGGACGGCCCGACCTCCATCTTCGTGACCTCCCGCCTGTCTCCGTCGCTCCTCGGCGCGATTGCCGTCGCCGCGTACTCCTACATGGCGCTGGTCCCGATCATCCAGCCCCCGATCATGAAGCTCTGCACGACCGAGGCGGAACGCAAGATCCGCATGAAACAGCTCCGCGCCGTGCCGAAGATCGAGAAGATCTGCTTCCCGGTCCTCATCACGCTCCTCTGCGCGTTCCTGCTCCCGGACGCTGCCCCGCTGATCGGCATGCTCATGCTCGGCAACCTGATGCGTGAATGCGGCGTCGTCGACCGTCTGTCCGACACCGCCCAGAACGCCCTCATCAACATCGTGACGATCTTCCTCGGCATCGCGGTCGGCTCCAAGCTCTCCGCCGAACAGTTCCTGAGCCTCCAGACTCTCGGCATCCTCGTCATGGGCTGCTGCGCGTTCTGCATCGCCACGGCCGCGGGCGTCATGTTCGCGAAGATCATGAACCTGCTCTCCAAGGAGAAGATCAACCCGCTCATCGGCGCAGCCGGCGTGTCCGCCGTCCCGATGGCGGCCCGCGTCGCCAACAAGCTCGGCCTCGAATACGACAGCCAGAACTTCCTGCTCATGCACGCCATGGGCCCGAACGTCTCCGGCGTGATCGGATCCGCGGTCGCGGCGGGCGTCCTGCTCTCCCTCTGCGGCGGTCTCTGATCCCCGCTCTTCAGGTTAAGAAAACGAATCCGGAACCGGCTTCCAAACCGGTCCCGGATTTTTTATGCCTCTGAAATTGTTTTTTTTGAGGGAAAGTATACAAAAAGGAAATTGCTTCAGCAGCTGATCCGCAGGAAGGACGTCCGGGCGTGAAGCTGGATATCGTCCGCTCCTGCCGGGACAAACACGCAGTCGCCCTTGAAAAACTGGAGCATGGAGTCATTGCAGAACATCGAACCGCAGCCGTCGAGGAAGAGGAATATCTGGAACGACTCGGGAGAGACATGGAACGTCGCGAGCTCGCGGCGCTGTTCCGTGTTCACCAGCACGCGTTCCACCTGGAAATACCGGCACCGGCAGAGCAGTTCGGAGGCGGTCCCGCCGGAATACCGCAGCAGGCGCATCGGCTGGCGCGGTTCCGGCATGGCTTCGAGGTTTGCGACGGCAAGCCCTTTTTCGAGGTGAAGCGGACGCCTGTTTCCGTCGCGGTCGGTGCGATTGTAGTCGTACAGACGGTACGTGAGGTTGGAACTCTGCTGGATCTCGGCGATCAGGCTGCCGGCACCGATGGCGTGGACCGTGCCGGGCGGGATGAAGAAGAGGTCGTTTTTCCGGGCGGGCACGAACTGGAGATATTTTTCCACGGTCCCGTCCTCGATCGCCTTCAGGAAAAGCTCCCGGCCGATCGTATGGTGCAGGCCGTACGCGATGCGCGTGTCCGGATCGGCGTCCATCACGTACCACATCTCGGTCTTGCCGTTCTGCCCGTTTTCGTGAGCCTTTGCGAACTCGTCGGACGGATGCACCTGCACGGAGAGGTCGCGTTTGGCGTCGATGAGCTTCACGAGCACGGGCAATTCCGTACTGCCGCGGGCGTGTTCGCCCAGATACTCCGGATGCGCCCGAAGGATATCGTCCAGCGGCATCCCGATCCATTCCCCGCTCGCGGCGATGCTCACGCCGTCCGGGTGCATGGAACACTCCCACGTTTCGGCGACGACGTCGGAAACGGCGTCTTTCGCAAAATCGTCTTTGAGGCGCGTTCCGCCCCAGAGATAATCCTTCGCCGCGGGATGCAGCAGAAATGGCACGGGCCGGGACAAATCGGACCTCACAGGGACGGCAGTTTATATTTTTTCTTGTCGAGCCTGGAGATCTCCTGCCCGACCTGGACTTCGATCAGCTTCAGCTCGGTGTCCGCGAAGACCGTATGGCGGCAGCCCGCCTCGATTGTGATCACGTCTCCGGCGCGGACCTTCTGCTCCATGCCGTCGACGAGCGTGCGCCCCTCGCCGCTGATGACCGTCCATATCTCGTCGCGTTTCTCGTGGCTGTGGTAGTTCATGGACTGGCCGGGCTTCAGGTCGATCTTAATCGTGAGGCTGCCTTCCTCGACGTTCAGGATCTGGAACGTGCCCCACGATTTTTCGGCGAACATGATCTGGTTTTCGAACTTGTCGACGATGGTCTTGATGCGCGCCGAACGGTCCTTGTCGGACACAAGAATGCCCTCCGGCGAGGCGGCGATCACGACGTCATGGACGCCCATCGCCAGCACCGGCATCGACAGCTCGTTCAGGATATGCACGTTGCCGCACTGGTCGTCGATCACGGCGTTGCCGAGCGTGTTGCCGGGCATGACTTCCGTGAGCGTGTTCCACGTGCCGATGTCGCGCCATTCGCCGCTGAACCGCATCACCTGGATGTCCGGCTCCTTCTCGACCACGGCGTAGTCGAAGCTGATCTTCGGCAGCGTGGCGTACTGCTGGAAGAGGTCGTGGTAGTCCGTGTAGGAGATCATCTCGTGCGCCTTCTTCAGCACGTATCCGATCCGGTACGCGAAGACGCCGCCGTTCCACAGCGCGCCCTGCGCGATATACTTCTCCGCGGTGTACATATCCGGCTTCTCCTTGAACTCGCTCACGCGGCTCAGGTCCGCCTCCTCCTTCGGGATGATGTACCCGTATTTCTCGCTCGGATGAAGCGGCTGGATGCCCATCAGCGTCAGGTTCGCCTCGCCCTTCGAGGCCTGTTCCCAGAGGCGCTTCAGAAACTCGAAATAATCATCGTTCACGTACGGGTCGACCGGGCAGACCACCACGGCCTCGTCCTCGGACACGCCCTGCACCGTGTGAAGGTATTCCGTCGCCAGCACGATCGCCGGGAACGTGTCGCGCCGGCACGGCTCAACCGAGATGCCCACGCCGTCGCCGAGCTGGTTGACGAGCGCCGACACCTGCGTCTTCGAGGTCGCGACCGTCACGGTCGAATCCGGGTCCGCCGCCTTGATCTGACGGTACACGCGCTGCACCATGGATTCCGGTTCGCCGTCCGGCCCCCGGAAGAATTTGATGAACTGTTTCGACCGGACATCGTTGGACAGCGGCCAGAGGCGCTTTCCCGATCCGCCTGAGAGAAGGATGATGTTCATTTGCGGAAATATGGTAAAAGTCAGTTGGAAGTTGAGACGGGAAATTCGCTTGCCATGAACTCGGCGAGGGCGTCGCGCCAGTCGGGCATCGGGGGGAGTCCCGCGAGGCGGAGCATCATCTTGTCGAGACGGGAGTTCTTTGGACGCGGCGCGGGACGCGGGAATTCGTCGGTCGTGCAGGGCGAGACCGCCTGCGTTTTTCCGGCGAGACGGAAGATCTCCTGCGCGAACTCGAACCACGTGGCCTCTCCCTCGCAGGTGAGGTGGAACGTACCGACGAGTTCGGGCTTCGCGAGGATGTTGCGGAGCTGACGCGCCACGGCGGTCGTCGAGGTCGGATTGCCGTGCTGGTCCGCCACGACCTTCAGCATCGGGCGCGTTCCATCCGCGAGAGACATCATCGCGTGGACGAAGCTCGGTCCGCCGTGTCCGTACAGCCAGGAGATCCGGCAGATCACGTGGTTCGGGCAATGCCGCCGCACCGCTTCCTCGCCCGCGAACTTGCTTTTTCCATAAATGGTGTTGCCGCCGGTCGTCCGGTCGAATTCATTGTACGGACGGTCGGAATCGCCGTCGAATACATAGTCCGTGGAGATGGCGATGAGGCGCACGCCGTGGCGGTTGCAGGCGGCGGCGACGTTCGCCGTGCCGAACGCATTCAGCTTGTACGCGAACTCGATCTCGCTCTCGCATTTGTCGACCGCGGTCATGGCGGCGCAGTGGATCACGGCGTCGGGCTTGTTCGCCGCCAGGAAACGGTCGAATCCGGCGGCGTCGGTGATATCCGCCTCGGGCAGGTCGGCGATCACGATCTCGCAGTCTTTGAACTCGTTTTGCAAGGTGCGCCCGAGCATGCCTTTCCCGCCTGTGATGAGGAGCTTCATTGCGCTTCCTCCCACGGTTCGATGTCCGCGAACGCCGGATGCTTTTTGTCTTTCTCGGAGAGGTTCCACTGGCCGGGACTCACGCGCCATTCGATGGCGAGGTCCGGGTCGTTGAACATGATGCCGCGTTCCGCCGACGGCATGTAGATGTTGTCGCACTTGTAGGCGAAGACCGCCTCGTCGCTGAGCACGGCGAACCCGTGCGCAAATCCGCGCGGGATATACAGCTGGCGCTTGTTCTCGGCGGAAAGCTCCACAGCGACGTGCCTGCCGTAGGTCGGCGAGCCTTTGCGGATGTCGACCGCCACGTCCAGCACGGCGCCGGAGATCGCGCGGACGATCTTCGCCTGCGTGTACGGCGCGGCCTGATAATGCAGCCCGCGGAGCACGCCGAAGCAGGATTTGGACTCGTTGTCCTGAACCCATTTATTCGTGATGCCTGCGGCCTCGAACGCCGCCTGGTTCCAGGATTCGAAGAAATACCCGCGGGAATCGCCGAAGACTTTCGGTTCGACGATCAGCACGCCGGGAAGTTCGGTTTTGATGATGTTCATGGTTCGGTGGACCTCTATGACCTCAATAAATTAATGTAAAACATTCCGGAATACTGTAGCATTTTTTGACCGAAAGTCAAGCACGGACCGAAAAAAAAGCCGCTTTTTACGAGGCGGTATCCGTTATAAACGGATAAAACGCCTTTTCGGCGGCTTTTTCAGCCCCTTTTCGGCGGCTTTTTCAGCGGATCATTTCGCGAGGGCGAGGATGACCACGCCGAGCAGGATCAGCGCCAGCGCGCACGCCTTCTTTTTCACATGGACGTCGCGGAAATACCACGCGCCCGCCGTGAACGAGACGATGCAGCTGCACCGGCGCACCAGCGAGACGATGGATATCTTGATGTCCGGCAGACTGACCGCGTAGAAATACAGGAAGTCGGCGAGGATGAGCAGGACGCCCGTGAGCGGGATCGTCCAGCGCCAGATGAACTTGTGTTTCTTCCCGAAGCATTTCGCGCGGACCAGGCATGCCGCGCCGAGGATGAAGACGAGGTCGACGGAGAACCAGAACTGGACCGTGCGCGGCGGGATATGAAGCGAATTCAGAAGGTATTTGTCGTAGAGCGCGGAAGCCGCGCCGAGGATCGTGCCGAGCAGGATCAGGTGCACTTCGCGGGCACGCCGGAAGGAGATGCCTTCGAGCTTGCCGAGCACGGAGAAAAGGTAATAGCCGGTGAAGATCAGGAGCATGGCGACGCCCTGCCAGAGCGTCGGAACCTCGTGGAACAGCAGCAGGCCGCCGAGGAAGGTCCAGACCGGGCTGCTGGCGCGAATGGGCGCGGCGATGGAGATCGGCAGGTCGCGCATGGCGTAGTAGACGCAGGTCCAGCTGGACGCCACGAGCAGGGATTTGAGGACGATGAGGGCGAAATCGCGTCCGGAGCACCTGGCGTCGGCGAGCGAGCCGGTCCACAGCACGGTCGCGAGCAGGTAGAACGCCGAGCCGCAGAGCGTGGCGAAGAAGAGCACGTGCATCACGGAGTTCTTGTTGACGGCATGTTTTTTGCAGAGGTCGTAGAAACCGAGCGCGAACGCGGAACCGAGGACGGGCAGGAGCCACGCGGGAAGAGAGGGCATAACGGATTCAGCTTTCTGGAATCATCCGAAGTAACGGTCAGCCGAGGATGGACGCGATGTCTGGCGCGACGGACTGGATATGCTCCTTCGCGAGGACCATGACGTCCTCCGGATCGGCGGCGGTGAGCGCGATCTTCGCGAGCTGCTCCGAGGCGAGCATGGAGGTCTTGCGGATGACGCCGCGGACTTCGGCGATGGCGTTCGGGCTCATGCTCAGCTCCAGCACGCCGAGTCCGAGCAGGATGGGCGTGAAGCGCGGATCGGCGGCGATCTCGCCGCAGACGCAGACCGGGATGCGGTGCTTCTTCGCCGCCTCGACCGTGAGCCGGATCAGCTCCATCACGGCGGGGTGGCTGGGACGGTAAAGATACGCGACGCGTTCGTTCAGGCGGTCGACCGCGAGCGTGTACTGGACCAGGTCGTTCGAGCCGATGCTGAAGAAATCGACCTTCGCGGCGAGCGCGTCCGCGATGAGGCATGCGGACGGGATCTCGATCATGGCGCCGATCCGGACCTTCGGGTCGAACGGGAGATTCTCGTTTTTCAGCTCCTCCATGACCTCGTCGCGGATGGCGAGCAGCTCCTCGATCTCGGAGAGCGAGGAGACCATCGGGAACATGATCCTGAGGTCGCCGTAGACGCCCGCGCGGAGCAGTGCGCGGAGCTGCGTGCGGATGAGCTGCGGCTTTTCGTGGCAGAGGCGGATCGCGCGGAGACCGAGGAACGGGTTCGGTTCGCGCGTGGCGGACGCCGAGGCGAAGTCGAGCTTGTCGCCGCCGAGGTCGACCGTGCGGATGGTCACGGCGCGTCCGCGCATGGCGCGGAGGAGCTTCGAATAGATCTTGTACTGCGTTTCCTCGTCGGGCGCGACGGGCGTGTTCATGAAGAGATACTCGGTGCGGAAAAGCCCGATGCCCTCGGCGCCGCAGCGGGAGACTTCCTCCAGGTCGTCCGCGCCCTCGATGTTGGCGCAGAGCTTCACGCGGTATCCGTCTGTAGTCTCGGCGGCGCGGGAGCTTTCCTTCTGCAGGATGCTGTAGAGTTCGTCCTTGCGGCTGATCTTCTCGCGGTAGAACGCCAGCGTTTCGCGGCTCGGGTTGCGGATGACCATGCCGAGGAAGCCGTCCACGATCACCTCGTCACCGTTGGCGAACTTGCCCGCGATGTTCCGCATGCCGACGACCGCCGGGATGCGCAACGAACGTGCGAGGATCGAGGTGTGGCAGGTCTTGCTGCCGGTCTCGATCGCGAATCCGAGGATGTTCCTGCGGTCGAGCATGGCGGTGTCGGACGGGGTCAGGTCGTGCGCGATGACGACGGTGTTTTCGGGGAGGTTGTCGAGCGAGGGGCCGCCGTCCTTGTCGCCGTTGAGGTTGCGGAGGATGCGGTTCGCGATGTCGCGGATGTCGCCGGCGCGTTCGTTCAGGTAGGTGTCGTTCGTGCCGGAGATGGCGTCGAGGTAGCGCCGGATGGTGAGCAGGAAGGACGACTGCGCGTTGCAGAGTTCGTTGCGGATGCGTGAGACGACTTCCTTGTGCAGGAGCCTGTCCTCCACGATCAGCAGATGCGCGTCGAATATCTTCGCGTCGCGCTTTTCGATGGACTGGAATCGCGCGATCTCGGCGTCGATCTCGGACGCTTCGATCGGGATCGGGTCGACCTCGCGGAAATCGGTGTGCGCCGCGCCGAAGACCAGCACGCGTCCGTGGCAGATGCCCGGAGACGCAGGAAATCCGTGGAAGAGGACTTCCTTCTTTTCAACGGGGTGGACCGCTGCGGCCGGAAGAGGATCTGCGGAGGCGGTGTCGATCATTCGTCGAAGCCTCCTTCGATGAGCGCGGAGAGGATTTCCATCGCCTTGTCGGCGTCGCGGCCGCTGATCTCGACGCGGATACGGGCGCCCTTCGGGGCAGAGAGCATGAGCATCGACATGACGCTCTTTCCGTCGGCGATATGCCCGGAATCAAGGTTCGTAACGGTTATCTCGGACTCGAAATCGGCGGCCGCCTGAACAAAAACAGACGCAGGCCGTGCATGTATCCCGAGGGGATTGCTTACGACAAAATCTTTCGCGAGGTTCTTTGGATCCATATCTTTGATGCGGCCCTTTCAGAAAATTAAGGCTGGTGTATTAATATACACCCGTTTCGCCATTCATTCAAGATGCGCGCGAAAAAAAGGTAAAAAACAACCGGAAACAACCGGGAAAAACGTTTTGTTCTCCGCGCGAGGAAATCCCGCCTCCCCTGCCCCGGCGGATCGCGGAGCTTGAGGTGGTCCGCCTGGAGTTTTCTTAAAAATTCGTCAAACTTTCCTGTTTTCCGGCTTGCTTTTCTTTGTAAACCGGATTATATTAGAGGGAAAATGCGCCTGTTCCGCCTGAAAACCTGCGGAATCGCGCACAAAAAGGAAATGCAATACAACCCGAATATAACCTCAAAAACGAAAGGTACCCCCAAAATGAAAAAACTTCTGATGTCCCTGATGTGCCTCGCGATCGGCGCGTCCGTCTTCGGCGCCGACCTCTACATCTCCCAGGCAAACGGCAAGAAGAAAGGCCCCGGCACGAAGGAAGAGCCCTTCAAGGCGCTCCTCGACGCCGTCAAGGCCGCCCAGCCCGGCGACACCATCTACATGGCGGCCGGCAACTACTCCGGCGCGCTCGGAGCCAGCGAGATCATCATCGACAAGCCCCTCACCATCAAGGGCGGCTACTCCGACGACTTCGCCACCCGCGACCTCGCCAAGTACACCACCAAGATCCAGCCCCCGAACGACAAGAACGACTCCAAGGGTCTCGGCGTGATCACCCTCAAGCTCCCGAACGGCAAGGGCCCCGACATGGTCCTCGACGGCATCGTCATCGACCAGTCCTTCATGAACAGCTATCACGACACCAAGGGCAAACCCGAAGGCGTCGAGACCGGCATGTGGCTCGAACCCCCGGCCAAGGGCTCCAAGGACAAATTCGCTTCCGCGAAATCCTACTCCATCTACAGCGAGACGCAGGGCCGTTTCGAAGGCAACATCATCGTTAAGAACTGCGTCTTCTCCAACAGCGGCAACTACGGCATCAACATCAACCTCTACAAGGGCAAAGTCACCGTCGAGAACAACCTCTTCGTCGCCTGCCGCATGATCTCCTGCAACGTCCTCTGCTCCAGCTCCCAGAACGGCGACGTGACCTGCGAATTCGCGAACAACACCGTCCTCTTCTCCTGGAGCCGCACCGACGACTTCGGCGACATGGGCTACGGCTACCGCTGCAACTCCAAGGTCAACTCCAACGTCCACCACAACATCTTCGGTCTCAGCGTCTTCGCCGGCGTCGACAACGCCATGGGCGATCCCAAGACCAAGAAAGTCTCCATCGACAACAACGTCTTCTTCCTCAACAAGCAGGCCGACGTCACCGTCGTGAAGAGCCCCAGCATCCTCAAGCTCCGCGTCGACTCCGACGAGTTCGAAGACATGGTCGACTTCCCCGGCATGGAAAGCGTCGAAGACAACGTCTCCCTCAAGGATCCCGCCGCGTTCAAGGGCGCCATCGACGAGGCCTACCTCAACGCCTTCCTCAACGCCTCCTACTCCGAGACCACCGATTTCGACGAAAACTCCCCCGCCAACCAGCTCCGCGCCGCCCTCGGCATGAACAAGGTCGGCAAGATCGAGACCAAGGTCTCCATGTACGGCAACCGTTATCCGCTGGAAAAGACCTTCAAGCTCTTCGGAGCCTACAAGGACTACGGCGCGCAGGCCGTCAAGTAAGCTGACGCCTCACACGTTACAGACTTGTTCCACGCGCGGGCCCGGATCCTTTCCGGGTCCGCTTTTTATCGTCTGTTTCTCCAGTCGGCACAGTTTCACAAGATTACAGTTTTTTTTCAGAAGCCCTTGACTTTTTCCGGTTTCGCAGTATAGTAATATTTATAATCATGTTCCACTTTTGATTTGAGGCAAATTCCACATGGACGACATCAATCTCGCGATCTGGACGAGCTACGAAAAGATCAGAATCTTCTACGAAAAGCATCCCGGTCTTTACAAGCTCAGAATCGCCCTGCTCCTCCTGTTCACGGTCCTGTTCCTCCTCATCCTCATCGGCGTTTTCATCCTGCTCCTGTTCGTTCCCGCCGGGCCGAAAAAATGGATCTTTTTCGTCATCATGATCGGCGGCGCCATCGGCATGCTCCATGACATGGTCAGCAACAAACCGTGGAAGGACCTGTTTTACCTGGAACCGGGAAAATACCGCACGCTGTACGATGACGTCGGGGAAATATGCCGCGAACTGCGCGCCCGGCGCATCGACGGGATTTATCTCGGCATGACGGAGTCGCTGGCGCTCGTTTCCCATGTGCCGTTCCTGCCGTTTCTTAGGCGGGACATCCTGATCGTCGGATACCCGACATTCTGTTCCGTGGACGCGAAGGCGCTGCGCGTGCTGATCACTCACGAACTCGGCCATCTCGCCGCCGCCCATCCCGAGGGCGACATGGCACGGAATTTCATCGAATGGATCTGGTCGATCTGCGTCTTTTCTCCCCTGTACAAATTCCTCGGTTTCCTGAAGGTCATGCCGCCTCTGCCGATCCTCTTCTTCCCGATGGAGATCGAACAGGAAAAAGCCGCCGATGAATACTGCCGCAGGACGTTCGCCTACCGGGATTTCACGGAGGCATTCACGCAGATGGTCGTCAGGGATCAGCTGGAAGACGCGGAGGTCCTGCTCGGGAAACTCTCCGAGACCGGGCCGGGCGACGATCTCGCCGCGATCATCCGCGCGTCCCGGCGCGAACTGCCGGGCGACGACAAAATCCGGCGCGAGCTCGGGCATCTGCTCAAATCGGCGAATCCGGTCAATATCCCGCATCCGCCCTTCCGCGAACGCGTCGGCACGGCCGACGTCGAAGCGCTTCTGCCCTGCCTGAAACGCACCCCGGACGCCGTGGATCACTATCTGCTCGCCCACCCCGATTTCGAACGGGATTTCAACGCGTATCTGGAGGAAAGCGGTCTGCGCGACTTCCTGACGAACTACAGAAAGAGCCTCGAAGAGCTGCGCGAAAAACTCGATGCTCTGGATATGTCGTCCGACGATCCGGACACGTTCACGGATGCCCTGCACCCGGCACGCTTGCTCGACCGGATGGATGTTTTCAATGCGTGCCTCGATATTCTCCGCAAACGTTTCCCCGATTCCCTTTCCGCGCAGGCGACGGTTCTCTCGGCACAAATGGACCGGGCCGACGACGATCAGGAGCTCGACGAAGCCGCCGGAAAACTCGAACAGCTCGTTTCGAAAAACTCCATGCTCGCGCTTCAGTTCGCCGGCATTCTCGTAAAATACCGGCTCCGGCAGGGCGACCTCGCGAAAGTGAAACAGCTCCTCGTGCTGGCGAACAAGGCGACGAACGGGATGCGCGGCGCGTTCAATGCGAAACTCTCAATGGACGATCTCCTGCTCACGAGCGACATCCCGGACCATTACATTGCCGATATCGCCGACGCCCTCGTCGACCCGTCCCTGGGCGTGAAAATGTTCTATCTCGTGTCGCGCCGCTATGACCGCTCCGTCGCGCTGGGATCGCTCTTCCTCTACCTCGTCTGCAAGCAGAACATCCACAGTTTTTTCTCCGGCTTCTCGGGCAAGGAACTCGCGGACAGATGCACGATCGCGCTTGCGGATTTCAACATTGAAGCACGTATCGCCACGAAAAAGGACATCCGGATCCTTGAGGCGAAGGGCATCCCCGCGCACGTGCCGGAATTGAGCGAGGAGCACGCCCGCGCGATCGCGGAGAAGAAAAAGATATGACCTTGCAATTCGAATAAGGAGAAACGACCATGCTTGACGACCTCATTTTCACGATTCTCATGCTGATCCTGCCGGCCATCCTTTGGATCGTGCCGAAAACCCGGCGCAACAACGGAAACTGGCTCATCGCGTGGAAGACCGTCCCGCTGGGGTTCATTGCCATGTGCTGGACCGGATGGCTTATGTCAAAGTTTCAATCCGTTCTCTGCGAACGGCTGGAAAGAAACATCGATATCCCGTTCTGGGTTGTGCTTGTCGTGCCGCTGACAGTCGCATTCCTGGTCATCATCCCCGGCGGACTCTTCATCAGGCGGAAGTTCGGCACGGAGAAAAAATACAATCCGGGGCCCTCCATCCTGATCTTCCTTGCCGCTGTGCCGCACGTGATCATCTTGTCCTGGATCCTGTCCTTTGTCTGTGATCTCGGGGCCAATGATTATAAGGGGGAATGGCGGACCGCCTGGCTCCCGAAGGAAGGAAACACCGCGATCGCGTTTCAGGAGCAGCCCATCCACCCGTTTCTGGCAGAATACGACTACCGGCTCCTTTTTTCACGCGATGGGGAGCAGACCTATCAGCTTCTTCTGAGAAACACCGGAGGAAGCACGTATTTCAATGTCTACCGGCTGAAAGACGGACGGCTGCTTTTCTGCGACAAGGAATGGGACTACCTCGTGGATGTGCAGGGACCGGAATGCCGCGTGTTCAGGGTGGACTCGCTCGAGGACAGACTGTATGCCGCGCGAATCCCGAATGAAAAAATCGGCTCGTGGTCCATCGTGCCGATACGGGAAGACGACCAGATCGTGATGAGAATGGGCGACCATACCGTCCCCGCGGAGGATGTCACCGGCATCCTCGACGGCATGACCTATTACGGCTGCATCCAGGACCGTTTTTATCCGGCGGATCAAAAGCCGGAACAGCCAATCAAAAAAATGTTCGAAAAGCCCGAACCGGACGTATTGTTATACTGACGCTTTTTTTCCGATTCCGGAGGGGAAGGACGTTTTTTGATGAAACCCGACCGACCGGGGCTTGAAAAACAGAAGAATGGAAACTATATTATCCGCGAAACGGCAAAAAAGTTGTAACGCGATGAAACTCAAATTCCGCCTGCCCAGGTTTCTGCTGACCGGCATGTTTCTGCTGCTGTCGGTTTTCGCGTCGTCGTGTTTTTGGGCGAAGACCTTGCCCGGCGAAGGGTATCAGGGCCATCACGTTTATCTGCTGAAGGACTACGGCGAGGCCGATCCGTCTGTCCGGTGTCCGTCGGACCGGGAGCCCATGCTGTATCTGAAGGAAATCGACGAAACGTTTTTCCTGACGCGGGCGCGAGGGGAGGACGAAGGGCGTCGGCACGAACGGGAGTATTATCGCTCTTTGATCCGGCGCGGGTATTTTTCGGGCGGGACTTCGTCCAAAGGGGAGTCTGTCTCTTACGTGCTTGCGCCGGGGACGCTGTTCCGGACCAGCAGATATTTATTCTGGGAATTTGAGAACGGCGGACAGATTTACGCCACGATCCTGAACGGCCCGCTGGCAGGGAAAAAAGTCTATATAAATTGCTTTTGCAGGGTTTTCCGAAGTCATCTTACGCCGTTCGAATATCCCGACGGAGGGACGTACCCCTGTTGGGAGGAATCCGGGCGATACAGCACCGAATCGATTTTGGATCCGGACCTAATTGAAGATCTGGGCGAACTCTCGGACGACGAATTGAAGGAGAAAGGGCTCTGGCTGGAACCGGGCACGGATGCGGCATTGAAAGCGGCCATGAAACCGTTCCCGGAAGAGATCGGCGATGAATTCGTTTTTGATGGTGTGTTGGAGGCTGCGCAGACCGGCGATGTCGACGCCCAGCTTCAGCTCAGCAAATGCTATTACGAGGGCGCCGGAGTCAGAAAGAGCCGTGCCAGCGCCGAACGCTGGCTTGAGGCGGCCGTGAATCAGACGCAGAGACGTGATCTCGAATTACGTCTGGCTCTTATGTATGCGGATGCCTGGAAGGGGCTATTTCGTTTGAGAAAAGCGGAGGAAATATTCCGGAAATACGCGGAACAGGGCGACGCGGACGCGCAGTTCTGCCTCGGACTTCTGCTGGAATGCGGATATGGAAATGTGAAATTCAGCCTTCCGATCAATGAGGAAGATCTTGAGAAATGGAAAGAGTCGGTCGTCTGGTACCGGAAAGCCGCCGATCAGGGGGATGCGCGCGCGATGCGGGCGCTCGGCATGGCGTATTCCGAACCGAAGGAGACGCCATGGTTTTGGCCCACGATTGTGCGCGTCGACCGTGACATGGAACAGGCCGCGGAATGGTTTCGCAAAGCGGCGGAACTCGGCGATTTCGCCGCCCAGCGCAATCTGGGGTATCTGTACCTCAAAGGCAAAGGCGTGGAGAAAGACAAAGCCGAGGCGCGGAAGTGGCTGGAAAAGGCCGCCGCCCAGGGCGACACCTGCGCCGCCGACCTCCTGAAAGAAATCAAATAGGCGGATACCTTTTCCAGACGGACTTTGCCTGACATGCTCAAAATGTGCGCTCGCGCAGCAGAACAAACAGGGTATCTCGAATTGAGCTGTTCAGGATGGATTTTCTGCAGATGGGCAAATAGACGGCGAAGAAAGATTTGAAGATGGCTACCTGAAAACGTAACCATCGAAAATCTTTCCAGTTGGACCTTGCCCAGATGCGAAAAGGCGCCGGAACAGATCAGGAGAGATGCCCCATACAAAAGGCGGGGCGCCTGTCCACCCCCTGGACCGACGCCCCACACACAATCAATTCTTTTCAGAAGAAAAGCTGTCGATTCAATCCTCCACGAAGAGGTCTTCGTCGTCGAACGGACGGATGTTGCTCGCGCCGGAATCGTACTGGGCGTTCGCGCCGGAGCCGGGACGGGTCGTCACGGCCGGAGTCGTACCGGCTGCGCCTGCAGCGCCACGGCGCTGTCTCATGCCCTGTCCGCCGAAGCCGCCCGCGGCACCGCCGCCGAAACCGCCCTGACGGGTCGCGCCGCCCATTCCGGCACCAAAGCCACCCTGACCGAAGCCACCCTGAGGAGCCGCGCCGGCGCCAAATCCGGCACCAAAGCCACCCTGACCGAAGCCGCCCTGAGGAGCCGCGCCGGCGCCAAATCCGGCACCAAAGCCACCCTGACCGAAGCCACCCTGAGGAGCCGCGCCGGCGCCAAATCCGGCACCGAAGCCGCCCTGAGGAGCCGCACCGGAACCAAAGCCGGCACCTGCACCGGGACCACCGGCAGCAGGACCACCGGCAGCGCCGCCTTCACGGTTCAAACGGCCTTCGCGTCTCACGCGGGGCTGTCCGTCCGGAGTCGTGGCATTCGGGCCGCCGAAGCCGCCCTGCGGACCGGCTCCGAATCCGGCACCGGGACCACCGGCAGCACCACCGAAGCCGCCGCCGAACCCACCCT
>ONQZ01000020.1 GCA_900320095.1 uncultured Lentisphaerota bacterium | reverse complement strand
TCTGCTTGGCGCGGATCGGGGTGTCGACCTTGATCTCGTAGATGGCGTTCGGACGCGGCGTGATGAGCTCCAGGCGGCAGCCTTCGGGGATGATGCGGTATTCGCGGTCCTTGATGAACGACGCGATCCGGGTGCGCTTGAAGTAGGCGCGTCCGGTCTTTTTCTCGGAGTAGACGACGCCGAACACGGTGGTCTTGTCGTATCGTCGGAACTCGAACAGGCGGTCGATGAAGATCTTGTCGGGGATGTCGATGACCTTGAAGTCGCCGGACCGCTCCACGCAGAGCAGATGGTCGAATTCGTTGCACAGCACGATGTCGTCGCTCTTCACGGAGGTGCCGATGTAGCAGTTCTTCTTGTCCCAGCCGACGCGGATGTTGGAGAGCGCGGCGACGCTCTTGTCGATCTTCGCGAAGGGTTCGAGGCGGATTTCGGTGCGGCGCGGGAACATGTCGCCGTATTTCGCGAGCAGGCCTTCGATGTACTTGATCGTGTACTGCCTGATGTGCTTCAGGTTCTTTTCCGCCTCGCGGAGGTCCTTCTGCAGCGCGGCGATCTCGTCGCGGTTCTTGTTCACTTCGAACGCCGCGATCCTGCGGATCGGTATCTCAACGAGGCGTTCGATCTCGGAATCCGGGATCACGCCCTGGGCGAGTTGGGCGAGGCGCGCGGCTTCGGCGGGCGCGGGCTCCGCGATGTGCGGACCTTTTTCGATGGCGTCGTGGAGCGCCTGAACAACCGGGAGCCATTCGTCCTTGAACTGTTCGAGTCCGGTGCGGACCGCCTGGAACATGGCTTCCTTCGTCTTGCAGGTCTCGATCTTCTTGTAGATCTTCTCCTCAATAAAAATCTGCGCGAGGGTGCGCGCCAGAATCCTGTCGAGGCATTTGGCGGCGACGAGCTGGAGTTCCCAGGTCAGATACTGCACGAGCTTTTCGGTGTTGCGGCGGAGGATGTCGCTGGCGCTCATGCGGACGGGGCGGTTGTCGCGGATGACCATATAGATGCAGGACAGGCTCATCTGGCAGTCGGTGTAGGTGTAGAGGGCGTTGATCGCCTTCTCCGGGCTGTAGCCGCGCTGAAGGGAGAGCTCAATGTTGACCTTGTCGTCCGCGGTGTAGTCGTGGAACGAGGAAATCTTGATGCGGGACTTGTTGACGGCGCTCTCGATGGAGTCCATGAGCTTGGAGGTGTCGGTGCCCGCGTGAATCTCGCTGATGACGATGTCGTGCTTTTCGGCGGCGATGCGTGCGCGCAGCACGATTTTGCCCATGCCGTCCTGATAGTCGGAGACGTCCATGATGCCGCCCTGCGGGAAGTCGGGATAGATCTGGAACGGCTCGCCCTTCAGGATGGAAATCTGCGCCCGCAGGAGCTCGTTGAAGTTGTGGGGGAAGATCATGGTGCGCGTGCCGACGGCGAGGCCGTTGGTGCCCATGAGGAGGAGCGTCGGAATCTTCGAGGGGAGGCAGACCGGCTCCTTGTTGCGGCTGTCGTAGGAATCCACGAACGAGGTGATGTCGTTGTTGAAGAGGACATCGCGGCCGAGCTTGGAGAGACGGCATTCGATGTATCGCGGCGCGGCGGCGGCGGTGCCGAGGATGATGTCGCCGAACGATCCCTGCTTGTCGATGAAGCATTCCTTGTTCGCGAGGTTCACGAGGGCGTCGCCGATGGAGGCGTCGCCGTGCGGATGGTACTTCATGGTGGCGCCGACCACGTTCGCGACCTTGTGGAACGTGCCGTTGTCCATCTCGTGGAGGGTCCAGAGGATGCGGCGCTGAACGGGTTTCAGGCCGTCGTCGACGTCCGGGATCGCGCGGTCCTTGATGACGTAGGACGCATACTCGATGAAGTTGCGGTCCATCATCTCGCGCAGGCGCTGGTTCGGGACGGCTTCGACGGCGTCGGACGCGGATTCGTCGTCGCCCATCTCGTCGGACTCCGGCGGATAGTGCATATCGGGATCGTAGTATACGGTTTCGGGCGTATCGGACGGGGGGTTGGAGGAGGCGTCGCGGTCGGGTCCGGCGGGGGGCGTGAGTTTCTTTTTCGGCATGATGGGTCAGACCAGATTGTTTTGGATGTGTTCCCAGCGGGTCTCGTCGTTGCTGCCCATGTAGAACCGCAGCATTTCGTGGATGCCCTTGGTGTTTTCGAGGGTGACTTTTTCGAGGCGGATGTCGGGCCCGATGAACTGCTTGAACTCCTTCGGCGAAATCTCGCCGAGCCCTTTGAAGCGGGTGATCTCGGCGGACTTGCCGAGCTCGGCGGCGCGTTCGTCGCGCTCCTGTTCGGAGTAGCAGTAGAACGTCGTCTCCTTGTTGCGGACGCGGAAGAGCGGCGTTTCGAAGATATAGAGGTGGCCGGAGATCACGAGCGACTCGAAGTACTGGAGGAAGAACGTGAGCAGGAGGTTGCGGATGTGCAGGCCGTCGACATCGGCGTCGGTCGCGATCACGACCTTGGCGTAGTTCAGGTTCTCGACGTCCTCCTCGATCCCGAGCGTGCGCATGATGTAGAACAGCTCTTCGTTGGAGTAGATCGCGTCGAGCTTCTTGCCGAAGCAGTTGAACGGCTTGCCGCGGAGGGCGAAGACCGCCTGGTAGTTCGGGTCGCGGCTGGTCACGAGCGAGGAGCCTGCGGAATCGCCCTCGGTGAGGAAGATCATGGTCTCCTCGGCGAATTTCGAGCGGTCGCCGAAATGGTGCCGGCAGTCCTTGAGCTTGTTGTTGCGGAGGGAGATGCGCTTGGAGATGGCGGCGCCCTTCTTCTGGACCTTCTGAATCTCGCGGCGGACCTGCTCGTTGTGCTGGATCTTTTCGAGGAGGAGGTTTGCCTCGTCGGGGTGCTTCAGGAGGCTGTCGACGACCGCCTGCTTCACGGTGCCCTCGATCCAGCCGCGCACGTCGGTGTTGCCGAGCTTGTTCTTGGTCTGGGACTCGAACAGCGGCTCCTGAATCTTCACGGCGATGGTGCCGAGGATGCCGTCGCGGATGTCCTTCGGGTCGAAGTTCTTGTTGAAATGCTCGTTGATGGCGCGCGTGATGCCGCCCTTGAACGCGGAGAGATGCGTGCCGCCGTCGCTCGTGTACTGGCCGTTCACGAACGAGAAATAGCGTTCGCCGGTATCGGCGGTGTGGCAGAACGCGAATTCGAGCGTGGCGTCCTTGTAGTGGATGGGCTGGTAGAGGGACGCGCCCTCGTCGAGCTTGGAACGCACCAGATCCAGCAGGCCGTTCTTCGAATAATACCGCTGTCCGTTGAGGTAGAGCGAAAGCCCGCTGTTCAGGTAGGCGTACATCCAGAGGCGGTTTTCCACCTCGGACGGGCGGATCTCGTAGTTCGGGAAGAGCTTCGGGTCGGGCGTGAAGCGGATGCGCGTGCCGGAATGCTCCGTGCCGGGGTCGAGGTATTCCTCGTGGTCGAGGATGCCCTCGCGGAAGACCGCGGTGCGGCACTTGCCGTCTCGCCAGGACGTGACCTCGAACTGCGAGGAAAGCGCGTTCACGGCCTTCGTGCCGACGCCGTTCATGCCGACGGAGAACACGTATCCGTCCTTGTTGAACTTGCCGCCGGTGTTGATCTTCGAGACGCAGTCCACGAGCTTGCCGAGCGGGATGCCGCGTCCGTAGTCGCGCACGGTGAAGGAGCCCTGGTCGGAGGCGATGTCGATGCGACGTCCGAAGCCCATGATGTATTCGTCGACGGCGTTGTCCACGACCTCCTTGAACATCACGTAGATGCCGTCGTCGGGGTGCGAGCCGTCGCCCATGCGGCCGATGTACATGCCGGGACGCTGCCGGATGTGGGCGAGCGCGTCGAGGGTCTGGATGCTGTCGTCGTTGTATTTTGAACGGGCGGCGTTCGATTCCGCCTGTTTCATCAGGTCGTCCTGTACGATGTCGATGTCATTGTCCGGTGTCATGCTGTGTAGTCCGTTCTCCGCCGCGTTCAGTGCCGGGCCCGCTCAAATCGTCTGCTGCGTTCCATGCCGGAACCGTCATCCGCGGGCATCTGTGTGCAAGGTATTCTCCGATACGGCGGTGCTGTGCTGGTTGATTCTTTCTTTTTCACCCTAATAATATACCCCGGATTTCGATTTCTGCAAGGTCAAATCCCCTGAAAAAAGCCGAAAAAAACCGATGCCGCTTTCCGTCTTCCGGCCATGGAAAACCATATCTTTTTCGAACGTCGGGAGACAATGAAAACATAAAAGCAATGCGCTCACGGATGGCGGGCGCATTGCCGAATAGCGTTTTCAGGAAAGCTTGCGATCAAAGGACCGGAGTCGGGGCGGCGGCGGGGTTCTTCGTCGCCTTCGTGTCGGCCTTGGCGGGCGTGAAGTCGTAGACCTTCACGTTGCTTTTGGCGCGTTCCGCCTTGATCATCGCCTGAATCTCCTCGGAGACGGTCTTGTCGACGAGGAAATCGCGAATCTCGCCCTTGACCTTGTCGAGCGGCATGTAGCCCTTCGGGTCCTGTTTCAGGAGCTTGATGATGTGGTAGCCGAACTGCGTGTGGACGGGTTTCGTGAATTCGCCGGGCTTGGCGAGCTTGAACGCGGCGGCGGCGAAATCCGGATCGAGCATGCCGGACTGGTCCAGCAGCATGCCTTCCTTGTCGAACGGCGGCAGCTTGCCGTTGTCGCGCTTGCCGGAGGGGCAGTTGCTCTTTTCCTGCGCGAGCTTGTCGAAGGATGCCGGATCCTTCACGAGCGCGGCGTAGATCTCGTCGATCTGCTCCTTCGCGAGCTTGTCGGCCTTGGTCTTGATCTCCTTCTCCTCCTTGGAGTCGAGCGCGGAGACGGGTTCGCACTGGATCAGGATGTGCGCGACGGTGATGCTCTCCGGGACGGCGAACTTCTGCTGGTTCTCGCGGTAGAACTTCTCGACGGCTTCGTCGTTGACCACCTTTTCGGTCTTCTCGATGAAGTTTTTCTCCTCGTAGGCGGCGATGGCGGCGTTGCCCTGGATGTCGGCCTCCTTCGCGATCTCGTCGCGGTATTCCTCGAGCGAAAGGCCGCGTTCCTTGAGCTGCGCCTTCACGGCGTCGACCTGCTCGGCGGGGAGCTTCTTAATGGACTCGTCGAAATGCGTCTTCACGAGCTCCTCGGACGGCACGAATCCGGCTTCCTTCGCCTTCTGCTTCAGGATCGCGGTGTCGATCTTCTGCTCGACGTACTGCTGCATGGCGGTGCGCAGGTAGGATTCGGGCGTCAGCGCCAGGACCTGCTGGGAGACCTTCTTCGAGAGGAGCAGGTCCACGATGTCCTTCTTCGTGATCTTCGTGCCGTTGACCTCGGCGACCACGTCGGGCAGGAAGGAAAGCGCTTTCGTGACTTCCTCCTCGGACGCGGGCTGGGAGAGAAGCGCACGGCGGATGGCGGCTTCGGCGGCCGCATCGCCGGCTCCGGCGGACTTCGGCGTCGTCGCGGCGTCCAGCCCCAGGTCGGGAACGCCCCTCAGGGACAGCGTCGACGGGCTGCTCTGCGCGGCGACGGAAAACGATACGGCACATGCCGCGAAAAAGACAAACATGGATTTGCAGTTCATCGTGGGAACCTTTCTGTTGCTAATGATTATGGATTCGCGGGACGCCGGCGCAGCCAGGCTTCGAACCCGGCGATCTGAGCGGCGTCCGCGTTCATTTCCAGAAGCGCGGTCAGGGTGGCGGCCTCGTTCTTCCGGCCCGCGGCGGCGGCGTCCAGGGCGTCCTGCATGAGCGCGGCGCAGGCGTCGGCGCGTTCCACAGAGGCGCGCACCTCGGCTTCTTTGGTCATCGCGGCCGCATGCGCCGGAAGTTTCGGGAAGTATTTGGCGTTGGTCTTGGCAAACGCGCTCAGATCGGCGGCGGCGGCGCGGACGTCGTCGGAGAATTCCGCCGCGAGCATCTTTTCGTTCAGGCGCTGCGCCTCGAGCAGAAGATCGACCTGGGCCTTCGCGTCGGTCACGGAGGTGCTGACGTCGCCGTATTTGAGGCAGTAGGCGTCGAGCTCCGCCGAAGCGCCGGCGATGTCGCCCGCGTCGAGCCTGGCTTTCGCCGACGCGATCACGCTGTTCGCGCGGACAATGTGCTCGAAGTCGGAAAGGAACATGTTCGTGGGGTCAATGCTGCGGTAGGTGTCGATGTTCCGGAGCGCGGCATCGTTGTTCCTGCGGTCCAGATTCTCGAAGATCTCCAGCAGGGCACGGGAACGTTCCATGGGGGCTGGCGGAGCGGACTTGGAGCAAGACACAAGGCATGAGAGCGCGATTCCGGCCAGGAGAGCCGTGAACAGCGCGTATCGGACGGAATGATGCGCAGGGGTTGTTTTCATGATGGTCTTTCCAATCTGGTTCTATAGACAGCGGGCCCGGGAACTTTGTTCCAGCGGACCATTTAATATACTCGCCATTCCCCGAAAAAGCAAACGCCCGTCTTCCGGCCGGAACCGGAAAACGGGTGAAATCGTTCAGACGAACCGCCTGTGATGCGCGGGGGACGGATCTGCGCCCGCCCGCCGCTCGCGGGGTCAGCCTCTGCGGGAACGGAGACGTCCGCGCTGGAGGAAGCCCTCGTAGTTTTTCATCACCAGGAGCGATTCCATCTGGGAGAGCGTGTCAATGGTCACACCGACAATGATCAGCAGGCTGGTGCCGCCGAAGAACGACGCCACAGCGTACGGGATCTTCAGCCACATCGTGAGGAGCATCGGGAAGACGGAGAGGCCGCACAGGAAGATCGCGCCGGCGAACGTGATGACGGTCATCAGGTCGTCGAGGTAATCGCAGGTGGGCTTTCCGGGCCGGATGCCGGGCACGTAGGCGCCTTCCTTCTTCAGGTTGTCGGCGATCTGCACCGGGTTGAACATGTTCGAGACCCAGAAGTAGGAGAACGCGAGGATCAGCGCGCCGTACATCAGCATGTAGGAGTAGGACCCGTGGTTGAAGTACTGCTGGAGCGCGGCGATCTTTGCGCTCGGGATGAGACGCAGGAACATCGGCGGGAACATCAGGATCGCGCCGGCGAAGATGATGGGCATGACGCCGGGGAAGTTGACCTTGAGCGGCATATAGGTGCTGCCGCCCGCGACCTTGTTTCCGACGGTCTTGCGCGCCATCTGGATCGGCACTTTGCGGACGCCCTGGCAGAGGATGATCGTGAGGGCGGTCACAACTGCGAAGATGATGATCAGAAGGAGCACGTGCGGGAGGCGGAAGTGACCGCCGCCGGCCGCGCCGCCGCTCTGGTACATGTCGTACAGCTGGGCGATCGCCTTCGGGAGACGGTCGATGATGCCGATCGTGATGATGATCGACACGCCGTTTCCGATGCCTTTGTCCGTGATCTTCTCACCGAGCCACATCAGGATCATCGTGCCGCAGGTCAGGATGATGATCGAGAAGAAGACGAACGCGGAGACGTTGCCGCTGACGAGCGGCTGTCCGGGGAGCGCCGAGGGCAGACCGAGGCGTTCCGGATGCGTCATGGCGATCGCGGTCATGGCACCCTGGATGACGCAGATGACGATCGTGAGGTAGCGGGTGTACTGGTTGATCTTGTTCATCCCGGCCTCGCCCTCGCGTTTGAGACGTTCAAGCGCGGGGAGGACGGGGACCAGGAGCTGCATGATGATGGAGGCGGAGATGTAGGGCATGATGCCGAGCGCTCCGACGGCGAACTGCTGGAGAGCGCCGCCGCTGAAGAGGTCGATCATGCCCAGGAATCCGCCTGCGCCGGCAGTATCCTGGGAGAGCTTGTCGAAATAAGCCTTGAGGTTGTGCGTATTGACACCGGGGCACGGGATGTTGGCCGCGATCCGGCAGACGATGATGACCGCTGCGGAAAAAAGGATCTTATTGCGGAGATCCTTGATTTTGAAAGCGTTGAGAAATGCTTTGAACATATTGCCTCAATTTCCGGCGGAGAGCCGCAAGGTTATTATTCGATGACTTCGACGGAGCCGCCGGCGGCCTCGATCTTGGCTTTGGCGGAGGCGGAGAACTTCTGCGCCTTGACCTTGAGGGCCTTGTTGACGTCACCGGTGCCGAGGACCTTCAGCGGAGCCTTGTTCTTGGCGACGAGACCGGCCTTGAGGAGGACCTCTTCGTTGATCTCGGTTCCGGCTTCGAACACTTCGTTGAGGGTGCCGACGTTGACGACGTTATAGACTTCCTTCACGCCGTGCATCTTGAAGCCACGCTTCGGGATGCGGCGGAAGCTCGGGGTCTGACCGCCTTCAAAGTGGTGACGGACGGCGGCGCCGCTGCGCGAACGCTGGCCTTTTTCACCGCGGCCGCAGGTTCCGCCCCAGCCGGAGCCGTCGCCACGGCCGACTCTGTGTCTGTTCTTGCGGGAGCCGGGAGTCGTTTCGAGACTATGCAGATTCATGATGAACTCCTCTCTTATTTCTTGCCGAGTTTCTCAAGGTACTGGTCCTTGGTCTTCAGCAGCTCGATGGCGCGGAACGTCGCCTTGACGACGTTGGCGGGGTTGCTGGAGCCGAGGGACTTGGCGAGGACGTCGACGACGCCGCCGAGGTTGAGGACGGGACGCATGGCGCCGCCGGCGATCAAGCCGGTACCGGGGGAGGCCGGACGCAGGAGGACCTTGGAGCCGCGGAATTTGGCGGTCACGGTGTGGGGGATCGTGTGGCCGGCGAGCGGCATGACGATCATGTTCTTGCGGGCAGCTTCGCCGCCCTTGCGGATGGCGTCGGAGACTTCGTTGGCCTTGCCGTAGCCGAAGCCGACTTTGCCCTTGTGGTCGCCGACGACGACGAGCGCGCCGAAGGAGAAGTTACGGCCGCCTTTGACGACCTTGGAGCAGCGGTTGATGCTGATGACGACTTCTTCAGTGTCGGACTGCTCGCGTTCCTCTTTGGCGGGAGCGTCTTTTCTGGATTTGTCAAAACTCATAGTGTTGATACCTCTTAGAATTGGAGGCCGGCCTTGCGGGCGGCGTCGGCGAGCGCTTTGATTCTGCCGTGATACTGGAATCCGCTGCGGTCGAAGACGACCTTGGAGACGCCTGCGGCGATGGCCTTTTCAGCGGCGAGCTTGCCGAGAGCGGCGGCGGCTTCGACGTTGCGCTTGAGGTTCAAGGCCTTGAACTCGGGAGAGAGCGTGGAGCTGGAGGCAAGCGTGACACCGGCGTCGTCGTCGATGAACTGGCAGTACATGTTGTTCGCAGTGAGACTGACGCAGAAGCGGGGGACGGAGGCCGTCCCTGCGACTTTTTTGCGGAGACGCACATGGCGAAGCTGTCTTCTGACTTGGGAATTGCGAGTCATTCTTTAATTCCTTTCACCCGTTATGCGTTCTTCTTGCCGGGCTTGATCGTGACCTGTTCGTCCGAATAACGGACACCCTTGCCCTTGTAGGGTTCGGGCTTGCGGAAGGCGCGGATCGTGGAGGCCACGGCGCCGACGAGCTGCTTGTCGTATCCCTCGATGGAGATTTTGTAGCCGTCGGTGACGGTGAGCTTGATGCCTTCGGGCACGATGTAGTTGATGTCGTGGGAGAAGCCGAGCTTGAGCGTGAGCTTGTTGCCGGCGAGGTCGGCACGGAAGCCGACGCCGACGATTTCGAGGCCCTTGGAGTAGCCCTTGGACACGCCGATGACGGCGTTGTTGATGAGGGCGCGGTTCAGGCCGTGCATCGCTTTCGCGTTGTCGAGGTCGGTGTCGCGGGTCAGAACGATCTGATCGCCTTCGACCTTGACGGTGATGTGCTTCTGCGTGGGGATGGTGAGCGTACCGAGCTTGCCGGTGATAACGGTCGCGCCGTCTTCGACTTTGGCGGTGACGCCAGCGGGGATGGCAACCGGTTTTTTACCAATACGAGACATGATGACTCCTTGAAGTTACCAGACGTAGCAGAGGATCTCTCCGCCCACGTTTTGTTTCTCGGCGTCTTTGCCGCTCAGTACACCTCTCGACGTGGAGAGGATGGCGATACCCATACCGTCCTTGACCTTCGGGATGTTCTGGCTGCCGCAGTACAGTCTGCACGACGGCTTGGAAACACGCTGGAGGTTTTCGATGACGGGCTGGCGTTTGAAGTATTTCATGGTGATCTTCAGAACCTTCTTCGTTTCACCCTCGACGACATAGTCGGCGATGTAGCCTTCCTGCTTGAGGACTTCCGCGATGGCAGTCTTCATGATGGAAGAAGGCATGGAAACGACCTTCTGCATGGACATGCAGCCGTTGCGAAGGCGCGTCAGCATATCTGAAATCGGATCCTGCATACTCATTGTAGGGATTCCTTTCTGTTACCAACTGGCCTTAATCACGCCCGGGATCTGGCCGGTGGAGGCCATTTCGCGGAAGCAGATACGGCAGAGTTTAAATTTGCGGATGACGGCGCGGGGACGACCGCAGGCGGCGCAGCGCGTGTAGCTGCGGACTTTGAATTTCCCGCCGCGTTTCTGTTTCGCAATCAGACTTTTCTTAGCCATTTCTTAACGTCTCCTTACTTGGCGAACGGGAAGTCCAGCATGGTGAGAAGCTCCTTCGCCGCGGCGTCGGTCTTCGCGCTGGTCACGATCGTGATGTTCATTCCGAGCGGATACTTGATCTTGTCGAGGTCGATTTCGGTGAAGATCGAAACATCCGGGATGCCGAGATTGTAGTTTCCGACGTGGTCGAAGCCCTTCTTCGGAGCGCCGCGGAAGTCGCGGACGCGCGGGAAGGCGTTGTGGACCAGACGGTCGAGGAACTGGTACATGCGGTCGCCGCGGAGGGTGACCATGAGACCGACGGACATGCCGGCGCGAAGTTTGAAGTTCGCGATGTTCTTTCTGGACTTGCAGACGACGGGGGCCTGGCCGGCGATGGCGGAGAGGTGGGTGCGTGCTTCGGAGAAAGCGTCCTTTTCCATCTTGGTGCCGATACCGGTGCTGATGACGATCTTCTTCAGCTTCGGGATCTCCATGACGTTCTTGAGGCCGAGCTTTTCCTGAAGAGCGGGACGGACCTGCTCATTGTAGTATTTTCTCATATCGGGCATTGTTCAGTTCCTCCACTCACTCGGCCTTCTTCGCGCCTTCGTCGGCGGAAGCGATCTTCTTGACGTTGGAGACGTGCACGGAGACGGCGCGGTCGGCGAGGCCGCCGTTCGGATTCGCGGCGCTCTTGCGGACGGTGCGCTTCTTCGTGATGCGTTCACGGTCGCGGTCGGTGGGATTCTCGATTTCGAGGACGACGCGGTCTTTCTTCTTGAGGATGGCCACGACTTTGGCGGTTTTGTTCTTCCAGCCGCCGCTGATGACCTGGACCTTGTCGTTCTTCTTGACGTGGTAGTGCTTCTGGCACTTGTTGAGTTCGTTATTCATCAGAGGACCTCCGGCGCCAGGGAAATGATTTTCATGAAGTTCTTGTCGCGAAGTTCACGGGCGACCGGTCCGAAAATACGGGTGCCTTTCGGATTCTTCTGGTCGTCGATGATGACGGCGGCGTTCTTGTCGAAGCGCAGATAGGAACCGTCGGAACGGCGGATGCGTGCGGCTGTGCGGACGACGACGGCCTTGACGACGTCGCCTTTCTTCACGGTGCCGCCGGGGATGGCTTCCTTGACCGTGGCGGTGAAGATATCGCCGATGGAGGCGATGGTCTTGCGCTGGCCGAGGACGGTGATGAGCACGATGCGCTTGGCGCCGGAATTGTCGGCGACTTCAAAACTGGATTGCATCTGAACCATAGTTCAAGTCTCCTCTTATTCGCTGCGGCTGATGATTTTGACCAGGCGCCAGTGCTTGGTCTTGCTCAGGGGGCGGGTCTCCGCGATCATGACCTGATCGCCGACCTTCGCTTCGTTGTTCTCGTCATGAGCCGCATAACGGACGTGGCTCTTGACGACCTTCTTGTACCGGGGATGCGCGGAACGCGTCACGATCTCAACGACGATCGTCTTGTTCTGGGCGTCGCTGATGACGTTTCCGACGCGCGTTTTCCGGTGGCCGCGCACGACGGCTGCGGCAGCGGTATCAGTCTTAATGGTTTCGTCCATTTCAGGTATTCCTTATTTGCCGGCCGAAGCGCGATTGTTGAGTTCGGTCATCACCCGTGCGAGGTTGCGGCGGGCGGTGCGGATCTTGGCCGGGCTTTCGAGCTGACCGGATTTGGCCTGGGCGCGGAGGAGGAACTTTTCCTTGCGGAGTTCACCGTCGCGAGCGACGAGTTCGTCCTGCGGAAGTTCGCGGATCTGCTTCATGGCCTTGTTGACAGATTTTTTATTTTTCATGACAGGTCCTTCCTCTCATTAGACGGCCGGGATCCGGGAGACGAAGCGGCAGCGGATCGGGAGCTTGGAAGCGGCGAGGCTCATGGCCTCCTTCGCGAGGGTCTCGGAGCAGCCGGAGATCTCGAAGAGCATGCGGCCGGGCTTGACCGGGGCGACCCAGAATTCGACGTTGCCTTTGCCCTTGCCCATACGGACTTCCAAGGGCTTCTTCGTGCAGGGCTTGTACGGGAACAGGCGAATCCACACCTGGCCGCGGCGTTTCATGTGGCGGGTGATCGCGACACGGGCGGCTTCGATCTGGGCGGCGGTCAGCTGGCCGCGCTCAAACGTCTGCAATCCGAAATCGCCGAAATCCAGTTTGTTGCAGCGTTGGGACAGCCCGGCGTTATTACCGCGCTGCACCTTTCTGTGCTTTACTCTTTTTGGCATTAACGGCATTTTGCATTTCCTCCGTGAGTTCCTTGTGGCAGATCCAAACCTTCACGCCGATTTTGCCTGCGGTCGTGTTGGCCTCGGTGAATCCGTAATCGATGAAAGCCTTCAGGGTCTGAAGCGGCGTACGCCCTTCCTTGTAGGTTTCGGTGCGTGCCAGTTCCGCGGCGCCGAGTCGGCCGGAGCACTGGATTTTGACGCCCTCGGCGCCGAGTTCCATGGCGGTCTGGATGGCCTTCTTCATGGCACGGCGGAAACCGATGCGGCGTTCGAGCTGGGCGGCCACGTTTTCGGCGACCAGCTGGGCGTTGGTCTCGGGCTGCTTGACCTCGATGACGTCGACGATGAGCTCCTGCCCCTTGTCGAGCAGCTTGCCCACTTCGTCGCGAAGTCTGTCGATCTCGGCGTCCTTGCCGCCCTTCTTGCCCAGGAGCACGCCCGGACGAGCGGCGAAGATGGTGGTGCGAACGCGGTTGAAATAGCGTTCGATCAGGATGTTGGAGATCGCAGCCTGATTGTAGTTCTTCTTGATGAAGGTGCGGACCTTGCGGTCTTCGTGAAGCCACGTCCCGAAGTTGTCCTTGCGGGCGAACCAACGGGAGCACCAGTTCTTGTTCAGGGCAAGTCTGAGCCCGATCGGATTAATTTTTTGTCCCACTTTGACTTCCTTTCATCTCAGTCGTCGGTGAGAACCACCGTGAAGTGGCTCATGCGTTTGCGGATTCTGCCCGCCATGCCGCGTGCCTTCGGACGGAACCGCTTGAGCATCGGACCGGGGTCCGCGACTGCGGTTTTGACCATCAGGGACGCTTCGTTCATTCCGCTTTCGGCTGCGGCCGCCCTGGCGCATTTGAGCGTCTTGGCGAACAGCTTGGCGGCTTTTCTCGGGGAAATTTCCGCGATCGCAAGCGCCTCGGCGTAGGGTTTTCCCTGGATGACCCGGGAGAAATCCATACCCTTGGACGGAGCAATGCGGACATACCTTGTTACTGCCCGAACTTCCATGTTGTTCTCGCTTTGTTGTTATGGTTTTGGGTTGAAGAAAGAGCGAATTGTATGTATTTGAGCATCCCGGACCCCGCGGCACAATGCGCCGCAAGACCCGGAACGGGTTTCCAATGGAGCTGCCGTCCGCCGCGTCTGATACCGGGCATTTTCAGCTGGGCTGAGTGTCCCCGGGCAAAGATCGCTTAGAACAGCGAATTGGGCTGCCGCCGCCTTTTTCGCGGCAAACAGAGTAAATACTATACATTCTCAATCCGTGATTTTCCAGTCCGTTTCCAAAAAAAACACACTTTTTTTTCGATTTTTTTCAGTCCGGGACGAAAAAACATGGAAAATGTCGATTTCATTGTTTATTTGCTTTCCACCGAACTGCGTCCGCGGAACACCCGGTCGACCGCTTTCACGAACCGCATCATCCGCGTCATCCGCGGCTCGATCGCGCCTTTCGGGCAGTGTTCCTGGCAGCAGAAACACCGGATGCAGTGCGGAAGGTCGAAAGCCGGCTTGCCGCCGGAAAGCTTCAGGGATTTCGGCGGGCACATCCTCACGCAGACGCCGCACCCGACGCATTTCGCCGGGTCGAGCACCGGATTCACGACCATCAGCTTGTAGAGCGGCTTCTGCAGCCATTCCGGGATGCCGACGCCGAGATGCAGCTGCGCCATGTCCATGACGGGACGGTCCGGGAGCGCCAGCGGGTCGCAGACGGGCAGCGGATCGGGATTGTCGACCGTGTCCGGCGCGGGAAAGAGTCCGCGCGCCTTCGCGCGTTTGATGATGTGGAGCGTGTCGGGATCGACGCCGAGGACCCGCGCCGCGACGGCGTCGAGCGCCAGCGCGTCCGTGCCGCCCGCGACGAAATGCCGGTCCGCCGGAGTCCCCGCGCCGGGGCCGTTGCCCTCCATGCAGGTGACGGCGTCGAGCAGATTGAACGCCGGACGGACGACGAGATAGAGGTCGAGGAGCATGTCGGCGAATTTGTCGTAGTCGCGTCCGACGGCGAGATGCCATGCCAGGCGGTCGCCGCCGTTGACGAGCCCGAAGAGGTTTTTGACGCAGAAGGTCAGGGTCATCATGCCGTGCGTCTTGGCCTTGGCGAGGTCGGCGACGAAATCGTATTCGCGGAATTCGTTCGCGATCTCGAGATTGCGGAAGCATACGGCGTCGAGCGGGGGCTGCTTGATGTAGTTCTTGAAATTGGCGGACGCGACGCCGAGCGCTTTCAGTTCGTCGGCGATCCCCATGGCGCGGAGCACCTGCGGCGCGGTCTGCACGGCGGGGTTCTCCAGGATGGCGACCCGCGACGCCCCGGCATCCAGAAAGACTTTCG
Source organism: uncultured Lentisphaerota bacterium (assembly GCA_900320095.1). Classification (GTDB taxonomy): domain Bacteria; phylum Verrucomicrobiota; class Lentisphaeria; order Victivallales; family UBA1829; genus UBA1732. The sequence continues at coordinate 62,002 of ONQZ01000020.1, read as the reverse complement.
CCGTTTCCACGATGAACCGCGGATTCACGGACTGCGGATCGTCGGCTTTCCGCCATGCGAGCAGGTTCGGTTTCAGCATCACGGATCTGCCGGAGACACCGCCCGCCGCCTCGATCTGAGGTTGCAGGACGTGTTCCAGCGCCGGACGCAGGTTCCGCGTCGCGTAATCGGCGCAGGGCGCGAACGCCAGCCGGATCTTTTGATTCTGTTCGGGCGTCACTTGCGCTTCAGCCATCGGATCAGCTCCGTCACGTCGGCGATGAGGTCGGGATTCTCCGTGCATTCCGGCTTGTGGCCGGGGATGAACGCGGCGATGCGGCCGCCCCACGGCGTAGTCGCCAGATACGCCTGCGGATAGGTGCGGCCGTTCACGGTCGTCTCCATGAGGAGCGTGACCGGGGAGACCTGTTCGAGGTCGATATACACTTCATCGGTCGGGAGTTCAACACGGCGGAGACGCGATGCGAGCGGATGGCGCACCTTGGCGACCTCGACCGTGCAGGGGACGACCGGATGCGTGGAAGGCGCGACGCCGTCCGGATCCTCCGGGCGCACCCAGCGGAGCCCGACCATGCCGCGCCACCAGTCCCAGCCCCAGAACGCCGCGCTGGACCCGTGGAGCAGCAGCAGATCGCCGCCTCGTTCGCAATATGCACGCACGGCCTTTTCCGCGCCGGGACCCGGCATCGGCTGTCCGCAGGTGCCCGCGATCATGTGGAGCACGAGCAGCTCGCAGTCCTTCTCCCATTCGCCCGACTCGAGCAGGGACCAGTCGTTTTCCGTGAACACGGTTTCCCTGCGGAAATCCTCCGGCAGAAGCTCGAAAATGTGCCTGCCGGGGTTCACGCTGTAATGATCGTCGGCGAAAAAGCAGTTCATGGGACCTCCTTGGGTTGGCGCGGATGGCGGGTTCGGGATTCGCAGAGTTCAATAATATAGCATCTCCACGGGAGAAAATCAAAACGATGCTTGAAAAAATCAGGGCGCGCGTGTATTGTATTTTTTGTCAATGTTACGAAAGCGGAACGGCTTCCCTTCGGTCCGGCGTCCGCAAATGATAATCAAACGAGGTCATCATGGCACACTATCAATCGCTGCACATCGGCGGAAAATACGGATACCCGATGCCGTGTCTCGAGCACGAATTCCGTCCGGCGGTGCTGGAACACCGTCTCTTCCGCGCCACGGTCCGGAAGTCGGGACGCGCAACGCCGTTGAAGCTCGCGGCCGCGACGCCGTCCGGGCAGGTCCTGAGCGTGGAGACCGTCGTGTACGGCAAACCGGATGCGGCGGAGGCCGCGGCGAACGTGCGCCATGCGGAACGCCTCGTGAAAAGCCTGCTGTGGATCGGGGGCGGCAGCCGGATCGTCGTCGCGGGCTCGGATGAGATCGCGGCGGCGCTCGCGAGAATCTATGCACCGGACGGCGAACGCGCGTTCGACTATGCCAGCATGACGAAGATCTACGAAACGCCGCTCGCCGTGGAGTCCGTGCCGTTTGAAGAAGCCCCGGCGGCGAACGAGCCGCAGAACGGTCTGGGGCGGCATTTCGACGGCTGCCGCATCGGATTCGACCTCGGTGCGAGCGACCGCAAATGCGCCGCCGTGCAGGACGGCCAGGTCGTTTTCTCCGAGGAAATCGTGTGGGATCCCTCGAAACAGGCCGATCCCGCCTGGCACCGCGCGGGTATCAACGACTCCATCCGCCGCGCCGCCGCCCATCTGCCGCGCGTCGACGCCATCGGCGGAAGCGCCGCGGGCGTGTACATCAACAACCGCGTGCGCATGGCGTCGCTCTTCCGGAGCGTCCCGCCGGAGCGGTTCGAACAGGACGCCGCGCCCGTTTTCGAGTTCGTCCGCGAGGACTGGCACGGTGTGCCGTTCGCGGTCGTGAACGACGGGGAAGCCGCCGCGCTCGCCGCCTCGATCCAGCTCGAACGCAACGGCATCCTCGGGGTGTCGTTCGGCAGCAGCATGGCGGGCGGGTACGTGAACGGCGCCGGGTGCATCACGGGGCGCCTCAACGAGCTTGCGTTCGTGCCGGTGGACTATTCCGCGTCGGCTCCTCGCGACGAATGGAGCGGCGACCGGGGATGCGGCGTGAACTATTTCTCGCAGCAGGGCGCGGCGCGCCTTGCCGGGGCAACCGGGCTTGCCTTCTCCCCGAACGTGCCGCTTCCGCAGGTGCTTCTGGGAATTCAATTTTACGCGAAGGAGGGCGACGAACGCGCGCTGAACGTCTTCCGCAGCATCGGGACGGCGTTCGGGTACACGGTCGCGGGCTTCTGCGAGTTCTACCCGGTCATCAGGACCGCCGTCATCATGGGACGCGTGACCAGCGGCGTCGGCGGCGACATCATCAGCGAGGAGGCAAACCGTGTCCTCGCCGACGTCTTCCCCGAGCTCAAAACGACCGTGGCGGTGCCGGACGACTCCATGCGGAGGCACGGACAGGCGGTCGCGGCGGCCACGCTCCCGGAAATCTGAACTTGACTCAGCAATACTCAACCTCACATACACAGGAGAAAAAAATGAAAGAAATGACGCTGATGGTGCTCGCAGCCGGAATGGGCAGCCGCTACGGCGGACTCAAGCAGATTGATCCGGTCGGGCCGAACGGCGAGATCATCCTCGACTATTCCATCCACGACGCCATGCAGGGCGGGTTCAACAAGGTCGTGTTCGTGATCCGGCGCGACATCGAACAGGCGTTCCGCGAGGCGGTCGGCGCGAAATGGGAAAAACGCGTTGCGGTGGAATACGCGTTTCAGGAGCTGAACGCCCTGCCCGCCGGACACGGCGTTCCGGAAGGCCGCCAGAAACCGTGGGGCACCGGCCACGCCGTGCTCTGCGCCGCCGACAAGATCGCCGGGCCGTTCGCCGCCATCAACGCGGACGATTTCTACGGGCGCAGCGGATTCGTGCAGCTCGGAAAGGCGCTGGCGGAAAACACCGATCCCGGACGTCATTTCATGGTCGGATACCCGCTCCGCAACACACTCTCCAAGTTCGGGTCCGTCTCGCGCGGCGTCTGCACGGCAAATGCCGACGGCACGCTGAAAGAAGTCACCGAGCGCACGAAGATCGAACCGGACGGTGCCGACGGCGCGGTCGCGGTCGATGAAACCGGCGCGAAGCTCGCGTTCACCGGCGGCGAGATCGTCTCCATGAACTTCTGGGGATTCATGCCGTCGCTGTTCGACGGCCTGCGCGGGCTCTTTGAGGAGTTCCTGCGCGAACACGGGTCCGAGCTGAAATCCGAGTTCTATCTCCCCGCCGCCGTCGCCTCTATGATTGGAGCGGGTCAGGCATCCGTCGGCATCCTCGAAAGTCAGGATTCCTGGCTGGGCGTGACCTACCGCGAGGACAAGCCGCGTGTGCAGGCCGGCATCGCCGCGCTGGTCGAATCCGGCGTGTACTCCTCGCCCCTGCTCGCATGAGTTCAAATTCAACGGAGATCATCCCATGCCCGTTTCCGACCGCACAGCGCTGGAATCCGCCGCTCATTTCGAGCTCGGCGGACGCGCCGTTTCCGCGGCGGCGTTCGGCAGCGGACATATCAACGACACCTTCGCGCTGACGGTCGAAAAGCCCGCGTCCGACGCATACGTGCGGTTCGTGCTCCAGCGCATCAATCCGCACGTCTTCCCGAATCCGCTCGCCGTGATGGACAACATCGTGCGCGTGACGCGGCATCTGAGGGAGAAATATGCGATCCTGCCGGACGCCGGACGGCGCGTTCTGACCGTGGTCCCGACGAAGGACGCAAAGCCGTGCTGGTTTGACGAGGACGGCGCGTGCTGGCGGTGTTACCGCATGATCGAAGGCGCGGGCACGGTCGATGCCGTGCGGGAGCCCGCCCAGGCGAGGACCGCGTCGTTCGCGTTCGCACGGTTCGCGCGCGATCTCTCCGACCTGCCGCCGCCTCGCCTTCAGGAGACCATTCAGGCGTTTCACGACACCCCGGCGCGCTTGCGCACACTGGACACCATCGCCGCTGAGGACCGCCTCGGACGTGCCGCGTCCGCCGCGCAGGAGCTCGCCGAACTCGACGCCATGCGGCACCTCGCGCCGCTCATCACGGACGCGTTTGCCGCCGGACTGATCCCGGAGCGCATCACGCACAACGACACGAAGATCAACAACGTGATGCTCGACTCCGCCACGGGCGAGGCGGTCTGCGTCATCGACCTCGACACCGTGATGCCGGGGCTGGCGCTGTACGATTTCGGCGACCTCGTGCGCGTGGCGGCGAATCCGGCGCGCGAGGACGCGGGCAAGCTCAAAGGCATCGAAGCGCGCCGCGACATGTACGACGCCTGCGCCGAAGGGTTTCTGGCGGGATTCGACGGATACCTCACCGAACAGGAGATCAGGCTCATGCCCGTCGCCGGGGCTGTCATCACATTCGAGCTCGCCGTGCGGTTCCTCTCCGACTACCTCGACGGCGACCGGTATTTCAAGACGGCGCGTCCCGGCCACAACCTCGACCGTGCGCGCACCCAGATCGCCCTCGCGCGTTCCCTCGAAAAGCTCGCGGGATAAAAAACGCCTGTCGCAGTCTTTCCGCGTTTTTTTGTTCGAAGTTTTCCCTTCGCGCTTGATTTTTCGCCGGTTTCGCGTCATATTATTGTATTGTTCCATTCCGGAGAATCCGCCATGACCAGACGTTTCCATCTCTACCTCCTCACCGCCCTCATCGGCGCGGCGTCCGCCGTCCTGCCGTGCGCTCTGCACGCCCAGACGGTCCGCAGGCCGGTGAACGGCACATCCCTCGGCGGCCTCTCCACCGGGACGAACATCCCGCTCACGCCGTATGCCGCGGATGACGCCTACGGGCAACTGCTCGCCGCGGTCCGTCGCGGTGCGCCGTCGCTGCTGGAACGCGTCCTGCAGAACTACGCCCACACGCCGCGTTTTCTGGACATGCGGCTCAACTACTACGAGACGCCGCTCCTTTTCCACGCGATCTCCGAAGCCAAGCTCGAACACTGCGACCTGCTGATCCGTTACGGCAGCATCGTGGACTTCCAGCTTTCGGACAACCAGTTCCGCACATTCCAGAAGAGCGCCGCGCGGAAGATCGACGCCAAACAGACGATCAAGGGCTCCTGCACCCCGCTCGCCTACGCCTGCCACCTCCCGGTCCTCTCCGGTTCGCAGCGGCGCGACGCCCGCGCGGTCATCAAGCTCCTGCTCGACTACGGCGCGGACTGCAATCTGCCCGGATTCGAAGGGAAGCCGCCCGTGCAGATCCTGGGCGAACAGGACCGTATCGACGACCTGAAGCTCGTGCTCTCCTACAAGAAAGTCGAGTTCAAGTCGCCCGTCCTCGCGGAATACATGCGCACGCACAAGGAGGACGAGGCGGTCCTGCTCCTGAACGCGTACCGGGCGGAACGCGAAGCGGAAGCCGCGAGAAACGCCGCCGCGGCCGCGAAGAACGCGAAGAAGCCGCCGTACACGGGGAAACCCACGCTCACGTTCGACCGTGCCGTCCTCACCAACAACACGTCCGAGATCCTGAAGCACCTCGGCGCGATGAAGGACGTCGACGATCCCCTGCCCGGCGACGACAACAAGTTCAAGCAGACGCCGCTGATCCGTGCGATCACGCTGGAACGTGCCGCCGCGGTGCGGCTGGTGCTGGACGCCGGAGCCGACGTGAACAAGGGCGACGAAACGACCTGTAATCCGCTGGTCTACGCGCAGATCGGGAAACAGAGCGAGATTGCCGCCATGCTGAAGGAAGCCGGGGCGAAGCTACCCGTCTGCGAGACGATCGAGGACGCCGCCAAGCAAGACCGCCCGGACGAGATCGAACGTCTTTTCAAGGATGCCGCGGCCCGCAAGGTCAAGACCGCGCCTCTGCTCGCGCAGGCGATGATCGCCTCGGTCAGCCTCGAACGCGAACACGCCTTCGAGGCAGTCCTCAAGCTCGGCGGTAATCCGAACCAGATCAAGGTCAACAACCAGATCCCGCTCATTTTCAACCTGATCGACAGGAATCTTGACATTTTCATCGCGCTGTGCAAAAAAGCCTCGACTCCGCTCGACTTGAAGGAAAAGCATCCGGCTTCCAAGCTCACGCCCATGCTTTATGCCGCATCAAAAGCGAAAACAACCCCGGCTGTGATACAAGCGCTCATCAAGGTCGGAGCCAGCGCGAATACCAAAGGCACAAAGAACAAGACTGCGCTCATGTACGCCGCCGAGGCGGGAAACACGGACGTCGTCGACGCCCTGCTGAAAGCCGGAGCCGACCCGAAGGCCGAAGACGCCAGCGGCAGGACCTACAGGGATTACAAAAAGTAATCCGGGCTTTCCTCCTCAAATCGCCTCATTTCACCTCGAAACGGAATGCATGAAAACAGCGGACCGTTTTGAGGCGGAACTCTTTTCGACGCGACCCTTTTTGAGCTTATTTTGCGGCGCTTTTCCTGCCGGGACGGCTTGAATTTCCGGTCCCGGCGGTGTATCGTTATGCTCCGGCGCGCTCGAATCACGGGCCGCGGCCGGGGATTCATCCAAAAACAAAGGGGGTAACGATGAACAACGAAGAAAAACAAATCTGCACCGACTCCGGATGCAACTGCAAGGGAATGGGGCTGGACCAGAAGACCTGCGACGAGATCGTGCACCATCTGCGGCGCGCGTACTGCGACGAATGGCTCGCGTATCTCCAGTACTGGACGGCGGCACAGGTCGTAATGGGCTTCATGCGCCCGAAAATGTCCTGCGAACTCATGGAACACGCCAACGAGGAACTGGAACACGCCCGTATGCTCGCGGACCGCATCCAGACGCTCTGCGGCGAGATCCCGCTCACGCCGCAGGAGATCCTGGAGAACTGCAACTGCGCGTACGTCGCTCCGTCCGACCCGTGCGGCTACCGGATCATGTGCCAGTCCATCGCGTCCGAACGCTGCGCGATCGCGGTCTACAACCGGATCCTGAAGACGATCGGCGACCGCGACCCGGTGACGAGCCGCATCATCCTCGAAATCCTCGAAGACGAGGAGGAACACGAATTCGAGTTCCGCCAGATCAAGGAGGACATCGACGCCAGCCGCGAGGCGCTCGGCCTGGGCAAGGCGCAGATGAAGTGATTTCCGCGCCGGAATGCCGGAACGAAAAAGGACGCACCGGAAACCCGGTGCGTCCGAATCGCATTTGCACTTGAAAACGAGGGGGATCAGCCCTTCGTCGCGCCGCTGGTCAGGCCTGCCACGAATTCCTTCTGCAGGATGAAGAAGAGAATGGCGGGCGGGATGATGGCGAGCAGCGTGCCGGCGAGGAAGATGCCGTATTCCTGCACGTACAGGCCGATGTACTGGTTCAGCACGACCGGCAGCGGCAGCTTGGACTGCGTCTGCACGAAGATCTGCGGCTGGAGGAAGGCATTCCAGGTGGCGAGGAACGTGATGAGGCAGTAGGCCGCCGTCACGGGACGCACGAGCGGAAGCGTGATCTCCCAGTAGATGCGGAACTCGCTGGCGCCGTCGACGCGGGCGGACTCCAGCAGGCTGGTCGGGACGCCGACCATCGCCTGGCGGAACAGGAAGATGCCGAACACGGTGATCGCGCCGGGGATGATCAGGGCGAGATAGGAGTCCATCCAGCCGAACTTGTAGATCATCTCGAAGAGAGGCGCGAGGAAGAGCATGCTCGGGAACATCATGGAACCGATCATGATGAACGCGATGATGTTTCTGCCGCGGAAGCGGTACTTCGCCAGCGCATAACCCGCCATCGACGAGAGGAAGATGTTGATGGAGGTGATGGTGCAGGACAGGAAGATCGAGTTCACGATGTACTGCCAGAAATAGACCGGCCCCTGCGGGGAGTTGTAGACCTCGGTGAGCAGACGGCGGAAGTTTTCCAGGTTCAGCGACCCGTCGAACCAGTGGTCCACGGGCGGCAGGAACGTGTACTGCATCATGATCGTCTTGTCTTTGAACGCACTGCAGATCAGCCAGACGAACGGCGTGAGCGTGAGGAAAGCGGCGATGGCGAGCAGGACGACGCGGAGATAGGCGGGGGCGATCTTCCAGCCCTTGCCCGGGATCAGGCGAAGAGCAACGTAGATGACGGCCGCGGCGATCAAAACCCAATGTACAGTATGCATTTGTTGTGTCTCCTATTCCGTCAGTCCACGTCGTAAGCCCGCGTGACTTTGAGCTGAAATATGCTGATGGTGAAAATGATGACCGCCAGGACCCAGCCGATCGCGGCAGCGGTGCCCAGGTCGCCGACGTTGAAGCCCCAGTCATAGAGGTAGCCGACGATGGTCAGCGCGGCGTTGTCCGGCCCGAATCCCTGGCCCTTCATCAAGGCGAACGGGAGTTCGAAGAGCTGGTAGGACCCGATCGTGCTCATGATGACGACGAAGATCGCGATGGGCTTGATCTGCGGCAGCGTGATGTGCAGGAAGGTCTGCCAGGAGCTGGCGCCGTCGATCTGCGCGGCCTCGATCAGCTGCTTGTCGACCGACTGAAGGCCGGCGAGGAAGTAGATCATGTTGTAGCCCACGTACATCCACAGGGAGATGATGATGAGGGCGGGCAGAAGCAGGTCGGGGTTCTGGAGCCACTGTTCTTCAAGGCCCCAGCCGATGAGCGCCTGGAGGCCCTTGTTGAAGAGGCCGTAGTGCGGGGTGAAGATCACGGCGAACATCACGCCGACGAAGATCTGACCGACGAGGTTCGGACTGAAGATCATCAGGCGGAACGCGCCCTTCATGCGGCTGTTGCTGTTGTTCAGCAGCATGGCAAGCCCCAGCGCGATCGGCAGCTGGATGCAGATGGACGCGATCGCGTAGATGGTGGTGTTGGTCAGCGCCTTGTAGAACATCGGGTCGGTGAAGACGAACTTGAAGTTGCCGAGTCCGATGAACACGGACGCCTGCGGACCGTCGGTCTGGTGGAACGCCAGCCAGCCGGCATAGAGCAGCGGATACACGAAGAACACCGCCGCGTAAAGAAGGTACGGCGCAAGGAACATCCATGGCGCCAGGGGATGGCGGTCGGGACCGCCTTTCTTTTTTTGAATATTGGCAGACATTTCTGTTATTGCTCCTGTTCACTCTTGGTTTCGGCGGCGGCCCTGGCCGCGGCGGCCTTTTCGGCGTCGCGGGTAAGGAAGACGTTGCGCGCCACGAGACTGCGGACGTAGTCGGCATTCTCCTTGAGCTTCTTCTCGATCAGCTCCATCATGCCTTCATCGCCGTGCTTCAGGTAATGCTCGCGCGCCGCATAATAGACGTTGAGCAACTGAGTCTCGGCCTGGGTGGTGTACGCCGTGACGTAGCGCGGCGGTGTGCCGTCCGCCTGAGAGGCGTACATTTCGCCGATGGAAACGTAGTCGGCCACGAGTTCGCCGGTCGCCGGATCGTGGAACATATGCTTGTAGAAATCGCTCTTTTTCTTGAATTCGGGAAGCTCCCAGGAAGCTTTGATCGGCGGGACGATGTTCGTCTGCAGGAAGCGTTCGCCGAGGTCTTCGACCTTTGTATAGAGGTATTTTGCGAATTTCCAGGCGAGATCCTGGTTTTTGCTGTGCTTGGTGATGGCAAGTCCGGTGCCGCCCCAGGTGCCGGTCTTGTAGGTGCCGGGCAGCTGGTTGCCGTTCTCGTCCGCCCAGACGGGCATCGGCATCAGGGCCAGGTTGCCTTTCTGGCGCGGGTTGTCCAGCATGAACTGGGCGGTGCGCCAGTCGGGGGTGAAGAAGAACAGGTCGAGGCCTTCGTTCATCGCCTGGTAGAAGTTCTGGCCGTCGCCGGCGGGGAACGCAATGCGCGTCTTGCCGCTGGTCTGATGGACGAACCAGGCGACCACGTCGGCCACGCCGGGCTTGTCGAACGCCACGTTGCCATATGCGTCGAAGAGGTCGAACCCGTGCTGGGACAGCAGGATGATCAGGCTGATCATGCTGTCGTCTGCCATGTCGATCATGTACCGCTTCTGCGGAATCGTGATGCGCTGGCCTTCCTTCACGAAGTCGTCCCACGTTTTCAGCTTCGTCACGTCGATGCCGAGTTCCTTGATCAGGTCGACGCGGTAGCAGAGGCAGGACGGGTGGACGTCGTGCGGAAGCGCGAAGATATGTTCGCGGCTGGACCAGAGGGGATAACGGGTCTGGACCATATTTTTGGGATCGAGAAGGCCGTCTTCGCGCAGACGCTCGGTGAGGTCGACGAAGCCGACGTTTTCGAGCGGGCCGCGGGTGAAGTAGCCGATGGTGCCTTCGAGAATCTCGACCACGTCCGGGACGTCGCAACCGGTCTGCATGGCGGACTGCAGGCGGCTCATCAGGACTTCCTTCTGGACGCGCTGGAGAACGACCTTGCAGTTGTTCTCCTTATTGAACTGGTCGATGGCCTTCTGATAGGGTTTGACGTGAATTTCGGCCTGGATAGCCAGGATCAGGTCGGGTCTGCTTTCCGTTTCACGAAGTCTCATCCCGACGAACACAATACCGGAGATGATTGCAATGACCAGAATGACAAACGGGGCTTTACCGAATGGATATATGTTTCTCATTGATGACTCCTCAATGGTACGGTCATGACACCGAGGGCATCATGACCATTGCAATTCCTCCGGATTTCGTTACCGTTTCACCTGAACGTTGTCGAGGCCGCACATCTGCATGATGCTGTCGAGGTCGCCGGTGCTCTGGGAGGCCGGATTGTCGGCGGGCTTGATGCGGGCGGCGAGGGTGATAGCGATCGAGAGAGCGCGGACGCTGTTCACGATGAACTGCTTGCGGCATCCGATCTGGTCATTGAGGTCGCCCTCGGCGCGGAGCATGTGGCAGTCGAATTCCACGATGCCCTTCCAGCCGATCTGCTGGAGCGCGTTGAACATGAACACGGTTTCCTTGAGTCCTTCCGGTCCGATCAGCGGCGGGAAGTCATTGTCGAACTGCGCCTTGATCTGGCTGCCGAAATGCAGGAATTTGAGCTTGTTCATGCTGCAGAGATAGCTGACCGTCATGACGGAGTTCAGCAGGGCCATGCTCTCGTGCTGGAGCAGCTCGGGGTTGACGCCCCAGAAATCCGGCTTCTTGAGCATGCCGAAAATGAAACCGACGGCGTGGCCGCTGGTGGGGAGGAACATCTGGCCGCGGGGCTCGTTCGGCTTCGGTTCGACCGTGGCGCCCTTGTAGTTCGTCAGGCCCTGCGCTTCAATGTAGTCGGTCACGTGGTTGAGGCCGTCGGCGAGCCAGGTGTAGACTTCGGCCCACTTCGTGATCGCGGGGACTTCGAAACCGTCGCGCGCCACCCAGTAGGTGTAGTAATCCGCGCCGAGGAACGCGCCGATGCGGAGGGTGCGTTCGACCTTCTTCGCGGCAAGCTTGCGGAGTTCGGGATCAGGATTGCAGAGGCCGCCGTCGCGGAAGATCTTGTTGCCGTGGAGGCTGCAGGTCATCGTGTTGAACTTGATGCCGGCGCCGTCGAGGATGGATTTGATCTCGCGGAGGATCTTGCTGGTCTCGCTGTTCGGATCCAGGTCGTCGTCCGGATTCGCGGGATCCCACGGCACGAGGTCGTCGTCGTGCGCGCTGGTGGCTTCGATGAGGCCTTCACCGGCGGCCCAGGCGAGGATTTTGGCGACTTCGATCGAGCTGATCTTGTCGAGGACGGAGCCTCCGAACGGGTCGGACAGCGGGTTGCCAACGCACCAGAAGGGCATTGAACGGCGGGTGACGCAGTACTGATTGAATTCCATTTGTATAACTCCTTATAGGACCGTAAAAGGAAAAACGATCCAGGTTGATTTGCAAACACAGTCTCCGGTTGAGGCTGATTTAACTCTATTACTATAGCACGTCAAACCGAAATTTAAATGTTGTTTGCGGTCGATAGCATAGACTATTTGTTAATTAACATTGACTTTTTGACATCCAGTGTACAGTATTTTCGAGAATAAATTAAATTTGCCGTTTCGGATGGATTCGGCACGTGCAATCATCGGATTCCCGAACAATCCGGGTTCAAGAAAAAACGCCCGGCAGGGAACCGTGATTCCGATGCCGGGCGAGTCAGTCTGAAACGGACCGCTTATTTCTTCTTGGCGGCTTTCTTTGCCGGAGCTTTTGCGGCGGGTTTGGCGGCAGGCTTGGCAGCGGTTTTGGCGGCGGGTTTCGCCGGGGTCTTCTTTGCCGGAGCGGGAGCGGCCTTCTTCGCCGGAGCCTTCGGAGCGGGCTTCGCCGGAGCCTTGGCAGCGGGTTTCGCCGGAGCGGGAGCGATTTTCTTTGCCGGAGCAGGAGCGGCCTTCTTAGCCGGAGCAGCTTTCTTTGCCGGAGCGGGAGCGGCCTTCTTTGCCGGGGCAACGGTCTTTGCCGGAGCTTTCGCCGCAGACTTCGTAGCGGGCTTGGCTTCCGCTTTTTTCGTTTCCACCTTCTTCGCAGGAACAGCGGCCTTCGCCAGAGCAGACTTTGCGGCGGGTTTCGCCGGAGCTTTTTCGGCGGGCTTGACTTCCGCTTTCTTTGCCGGGGCGGCGGGCTTGACTTCCGCTTTCTTTGCCGGGGCAGCAGTCTTTGCAGGAGCTTTTTCGGCGGGCTTGACTTCCGCTTTCTTTGCTTCGGCCTTCTTCGCGGGAGCAGGCTTTTCAGCGGGCTTCGCTTCCGCCCTCTTCGCGGGGGCCTTTTCCGCCTTCGCCGGAGCGGCCTTCACCGGAGCGAGCTTGATCGGCGTGAGGCTGATGAAATACACGCTGTTCGCCTGGAGCGGCATCGTGAGCGTGACCATACCGTCGACCTTGATGCCGGACTGGAACACGGGCTCCATGGCGGAGTTCTTCTTGATCTCCTCCACATCCTCGCGGGTGAGGTCGGATGGCGCACCGGCGTTCAGCCACAGCGTGTACGGGTCGTTCTGCTGGAAGCCGATCATGTAGACTTTGACGTCGTATTCGCCGGCGGGGAGGTGATGCAGCACGACGGACGCCTCGCCCTTGTTCGTGGCGGGGACGGTCTTGAAGAAGAAGTCCTGGTTGCTGATCTTGCCGCCGTCGGTTGGGTGCGTGAGATCCCAGAAGAGGACCTGAACGCCGCCCTTTTCGTCGCGGCAGACGTAGGAGGACTTGTCGGAAGAGACGAGCTCGGTGCTGCCGAGGAGAGAGAGATACTTGTACGCCCAGTAGGCGGCCTTCGGGATGCCCTGGTAGGACATGAGGCCGAAACCGCCGTGGAACGGACGCGGCGCGGGGCCGTTTTCCTCGAAGATGTCGGTGAACGTCCAGAAGCTCATGGAATCGAGCGCCTCGGTGTTGCGGAGCTGTTCCAGGATGAACGGACCGGCGAAGAAGGAATCGTGCACGGGGTCGACGGGCGAGTAGGAGGAGTTCCACTCGGTGATGTAGACGGGGAGTTTCTTTTTGCCCTTCTTGAGGATGGCGGGGAGCGGCTGGTTCGCGCAGTCGCAGACGTAGTGGAGGCTGGGATGCAGGAAGAGCTTGCGGTTGCCGTACTGGTCGAGGCCGCTGGGGCCGTCGCCGAGGCCGTAGGTGTGGTAGGTGATGAAGTCCAGCGGGACTTTCTTCTTGTTGCAGTAGTCGATCAGCTCCTCGATGAAGACCGGGCCCGCGCCGGAGGGGCCGCCGACGGGGTAGTCCTTGTTGACGGACTTCACGGCCTTGGCGGTGTGTTCGTAGAGCTTGAGGTATTCGGGGAGGCGGTCCTTTTCTGCGAGACGCCAGAAGATGTTGAGGTTCGGCTCGTTCCAGACCTCGAAACGCCAGGTCTTGACCTCGTCCGCGCCGTAGCGGTCGGTCCAGTGCTGGACGAGCGTTTGGATGAGGGCGTCCCACTTTTCGTATTTCTTCGGCGGGGTCACGTTCGCCTTCCACCAGAAAACGGTGTCTTCGTTGAAATTGGGGCGTTCGTCCTTGAAGCTGTCGGAGGCGAGCTTTTCGGGCATGAATCCGAGCTCGACGAAGGGCTTCATGCCGATGGAGAGCAGGAAATCGTACACGTCGTCGATGTACATGAAGTTGTAGACGGGGTTGCCCTTTTTGTCCTCGGTGTACACGCGCATCTCGTCGTGGAGCAGGCCGTGCGCCCGGAGGTAACGGAATCCGAATTCTTTGTGGCAGTGTTCCAGCTGTTTGCGCCAGGATTCGCGGAGGCCTTCGCCGATGCGGCCGGCGCCGACGCAGTCGCTCCAGACCATGGAACGCGGCCCTTTGAGCTGCGCGAGGTCGGATTCGATGACGCGGGTTTCATTCTTCTTTGCGGGGGAAACTGCTGTTTGTTTTTTCATGAACTTGCTCCTTGAGCTGTGGGTTCGGAATCACATGCGGTTCAGGCCGCCGTCCCTGAGCTTGCGGGACCCGGAAGGCAGGCGGAAAACTACAATCGTACGTTTAAACTATACAGGGCTCCGCGGGAAATTCAATGCACTATTTGTCTTTTTTCATAGATTTCATGCTTTTTTTCAAAAAAAACGGAGATGAAGACGAAAAAACCGCCGCCCGTTGCGGAAACGGAAGCGGCGGCATGATGAAACGCGGTTGAGGGTCGAATTCAGGTTGAGCGGATCATTTCGGCAGGACTTTCAGCTTGCGGATGAAGAGAGCGCGGTCGCCGCCGTCGCCGAAACCGTCGTTGCCGTAGGTCATGCGGATGTGGTGTTTTCCGGCTTCGAGCGTGATTTCGGCGAGGTCGTACCCGGCAGTCACGTCGGACGCGACCTCGCGTTCGGCGGCGAGTTTGCCGTCGATCTCGATCCTGACCTGTGAATAGATGCGCTGGTAAGGATAGCAGACGGCGTCGATGTGGACGACATGAACTCCGGATTGCGGCGTGTCGAAATCCGTTTCCAGCTCGACGAGCGTGTTGTTGGAGAGCACCTGAACAAGCCCGCCCGCGATGCGCGTCTGCGAAATGAGGTTGTCCGGGTCGTCGGCTTCGCCCGCGTCACGGCGTTCCGTGCAGAAGCCCGCGCCGAGGTTGCGCAGAAGCCCGCTCAGATAACGTTCGCCGCGCGGACCGTTGTTGTCGCGGACGCACGTCCAGTTCGCGCCGTCCAGCACCACGCGCCCTGCCCCGAGCTTCCAGCTCACGAGCGAACCCGGCACGGCGGGGACCTCGGTCCCGGCAGGATATTCCGCCTCGGAGAGATACGCCTCCGCGAACACGCCCGCGCCGACTCCGGCACGGCCCGCGCCGCAGACGTCGATCTTCGAGGTCCCGGCGGGAAGATGGATGAGCGTGCGGTATTCGCCGGGGCTGTCCGGACTGAACCAGACCTGTTCCGTGTCGCCGACCGCGATGCGGCAGAGCGGCTTCTCGGCGAACTTGAACTCAAAATGTCCGCCGTTCACGCCCATGTCGACGATGTCCGGCAGAGCCTCGGGGGGATTGATGCGGAGCGTGAGGCAGACGAGCCCGGCCTTTTCGCGGACGGCGGTGAAGACGGAATGAGGCGCGGGATCGACGAATCCGGGCATGCCGACGGGCGGAGCCTTCGGCGGGACGGGTCCTCCGTCGAGCCTGACCGCGCCGGAGACCGGGCCGGGCTGCGCGAACGTCTCCGGCACGAACCGCATGGAAACGGCGTCCGGCTGGATGTCGAGCTTGCTGTCCCAGTCGTAGATGCGGCAATGCGTGAGGTCCTCATGGGAGACGCCGAAGAGGAGCGGGGATTCGCGGTCGGAGATGAAGCCGGAGCAGTCGCCCTTCACGCAGGCGATCCCGTCCGCGCCGATAGCGTGTTTCAGGCGGGCAAACGTCTCTTCATCGGGCATGTGCCAGCAGAAGACGCCGCCGTCGCGGATCCAGGCGGCGAGCTGGTCGGGCGTCATGTCCAGGCCGGAGCATGCGCCGTCGGCCGCGATGAATTTCGCGCCGTCCGGGGCGGAATCGTTCACGCCGACAGTCCGCAGCACGCGCAGGACGTCCGGATCGGACGCGAGTACACGAACCGGGACGGCAGGCTTGCGCGGGAGGTTTTTGAGGTAGGAAACGGCGTTTCGGCACAGGATCTCCGCGGCGGGCTCGGAGGCGCGTTTGCTTCCGGCGAGGAGCTGCATCAGCACCACGTGTCCGTCCCCGAACGGCAGATCGGCGAGCGGCCCTTGCGCGAGAGCGCTGAATCCGCCGGTCACGAGGTGCGCTTCCAGGCCGTTGCGCCCCTCGCGAATGACCTCGCGGCGGGAGATGTAATGCCCGTCCGCCCACCACTTGAAATCGGCGGGTTCGAGTCCGGCGAGCAGCGGATGGTCCGGCGCGAGCGGGAACGCCATGGTCGACGCGTGGTCGGTGAGGTTCACGCCGAGTCCGAGCGGATCGAGTGTGTCCTGCGCCAGCACGAGGGCGCGTCCGCCCGCCGTGAGGAAACGCCGGAATCCGTCCGTGTCGAACTGCGCGGGGTTCTCGGGCGCGCCGAGCACGTTTTCCGCGATGACCACGATGTCCGCTGCCGGGTTCAGCGAGGCGAAATCGAGGTCGCCGGGCGCACGATAGATATGAACATTTTCAACGTCCTCTCCGGCGGGCGCGTGGTATATCTTGTACTGGAAACTCTCGCGCTGGACCTCGGTCCCGTTGGCGACCAGACGGAATTCGAGCGTGGAGGACTCGTATTCGGGCAGAGCTTTCCCCGGCACGCCTTTCGCCCAGAACGCGAGCGAGACCGTGCGCGCGCCGCCCGGTTCGAGCGTGAACTCAATCGAATCCGCGTCAACGCCGTCGACCGCGATCGACAGCTTCAGCGCCTGCGTCTCCGGCGAATCGTTGAGCACGTCGAACGCGACATTCTTCTTTGTCCCGGCGAACACGCGCGAGGAGCGGTCGCGACGGAAACACGCGATCCTGCGGAAGAAGATCTTTTCCGCCTCGGCCGCGCCGGGAACGGACGTGCCGCCGAATCCGTAGGCGGTCCAGGGGCACATGCCGGTGACGTTCGCCATGCGGAACGCCTCGGTCTGGTCGATCCAGCCGAGGAGCTTCGCCTCGTGGTTGCATTTCCGGCGGCTGAGGTAGACCTCCTCGCCGAACCAGATGGAGCCGACGGAGTAGTCGGTCTGCGGACACCACAGGTATTCGCCGATGTACAGAGGCTTCCTGCGGTCCCAGAAGAACGTGCCGGACTGTTTGCCGAGCATGCCGCCCGCGGCCTCCGCCTCGATGCGGCGTCCGAGCCATTCGGCGGCGTCCGGGTACGCGTACAGCGCGGGCATCTCGTGCGGATAGTGCAGTCCGATCATGTCGTACTTGCCGTCCGGGTCGCGGTCCGCCTCGAACATCGTGGCGCGGGTCGGGTCGAAACGTTTCGCGAGCACGCCCATCTCGCCGAGGCGGCGGTTGAGGTCGGGGCAGAACTTGACCGAGCCCATGAACAGGATCTCGTTGCCGACGCTCCACATCACGAGCGAGGCGTGGTTGCGGTCGCGCCGGATCATGCCGCGCAGCACGTCGGCGAAGTTGTTCCAGAAGATGTCCTCATTGTACGCGTACATGGCGTTGCCGTCGGTGTACACGGGCGACTCGTCGATCGTCATGATGCCGATCTCGTCGCACGCCTCCAGGTAATCCTCCTGCCACGGCTGGTTGTGGAACCGGAACGCGAGGATGCCGTCCTCCTTCCACTGGCGGACACGGCGGAACACCTCGTCGCGCTGGATGTAGCCGTAGGCGGGCCACGTGCTCGACGCCAGCAGATGACGCTTCACGCCGTTCAGGAAAAAATCGGGACCGTCGCACCACACCTCGCGGAATCCGAAGCGCGTGAACGATTCGTCGCGGAGTGCGCCGTTCGCGTAGAGGCGGATTCTGAGGCGGTACAGGTCCGGGGTCTCGGGCGTCCAGAGTTTCGCGTCCGGGAACGCCGCCTCGAAACGCCATGCGCCGGGATTGAACGCCGCGTCGTCCGCCTCGTCCGAGAGCCTGACCTCGCCGAATTGCGGAACGCCGCCGAACGTCAGCACGGGCGTTTCCCCGTCCAGCACGACACATTCGATTTTGATGGAAGAAGCGTCCGGCAGCGCGCCCGTGGCATGCACGACCGCGCCCGTCACACTTATGGTCATATTGCGGACCGAGGTCACGATGGCGAGGCGGGAATCCTCAAAATGGAGCGGATCGTACGCGTCGAGGTAAACAGGCAGGAACGGGCCGCAGTTGTCGTGGAACCCGCCGACCGGGGCGATCGTGTGCGCGATCTCGTCCGGGCGCTTCGTGAGGTCCTCGACCGCGCTCCGGTCGCCGCAGCACAGGTCGAGCGTGTGGCGGCATCCCGGTTTCACGAAATCCGTGATGTCGAGCTCGAACGGCGTCCAGCCGTCGAACTTGCTTCCGGCGAGCCTGCCGTCCACGAAGACTTTCGGGGTATTCCGTGCGCCGCGCAGGTTCAGCACGACGCGCTTGCCCTGCCAGTCCGCCGGAATCTCGATCCCGCGCCGGAACCACAGGAAATACGGCACGTCTTTGCGGACGGCGCTTTTCCAGCCCGGCACCTCGTAATCCTCCCACGCGCCGGATTCGTCGGGACGTTCGGCGGAGGTATTGATCTGATGCCGCCAGACGCCGCACAGGTCGATGCGGCCGCGGGTTGCGGATTCGGTGTAGACGGGACAAACGGCGGTTGAGGTGGGATCCATGCTGCGGCCTCCATAGTGCTTGAGGGGGAACGGTGTTGCCTGACGCGGACGCTGTTCGCCCGGCGTCGTTTTCAACGTATAAGATACTCCGGAACAACAAAAAAGCTATCGCTTATTTGCTCAAAAGCATAGACTATTTGTACACGCGTCCAGACTTTGGAGGGACAAAAAACGGCTCCGCCGGAAAACGGAGCCGAAAAGAGGCAAACTGAATGCCGTTTCGTCGGGATCAGTCAAGCTCGACAAGCTCGGGCGCGATGACGATGTCGGTGCGCGGAAGCGTGTTGAACGAGTGCATCCGGTCGAGGAGGCGTTTCGCGGTCATAATGCCGAGCTGCTGCTGTTTGAGGTCGATGAACGGCGGGACCTTCTCGAAATACCGGAGCGTATGCTCGCAGGTGAACGCGGCGATATACTCGTAGGCGGAGATGTCGATGCCGCGCGACCGAAGCTCGTTCATGACGCCCAGCATGTCGGCGCTGGTGACGAACGCCATGCCGGTGGCGGTTCCGAGCTTCAGGAACTCGTCCGCGAGCTTCTTGTAGAACCCGTTCATCGAAACGCCTTCCCGTTCGACCTCGGGAAGCTCGCCGCACCGGATGCCGATCCGTTCGCATTCGGCCTTCAGGGAGTCGACGAGCTCCTTGTGCATGAAACGGTTTTTGTACTCGGGGAAGATCACGACCTCCTTCACGCCGTTCTCGAAGAAGAAACGCATGCTCTGGCGGGAGATCTCGGCGCTGTCGAACTTGACGACGTCGAAATCGTTGTCTTCGCTGTTGGCGTTGAGGAAGGTGTTGACCGTGGGGATGCCCTGGAGGCGGCGATGCAGGCGGGCGCGCATTTCGGGTTCTTCCGGTTCGCTGCAGATGATCGCACCGTCGCAGTACTCGGGATTCAGGCGTTCCGGGATCGAGCCGTGCTTGCCGATGATGCAGAACTCCATGGAGATGTCGAGTTTCTGAAGCTCCTCGAACACGGCGGAGATGAACTGCGTGGTGGAGCCCCAGTGGAAATACTGTTCGATGGACGAGATCGAATTGATGACGATCATGACGCGGAAATGGCGGATGCCGATGCGGTCCGGCGTGCGCGGGCCCTGGCGTCTGGCGCGCTGGCGGTAGCCGAACTCCTTGACGATGGCGTCGATCTTGTCGGCGGTCGAGGCTTTGACGAGTTTGCGGTTGTTGAAGAACCGCGAGACGGTGGCGATGTTGACCCCTGCGCGATCGGCAATGTCTTTCAAGGTAGCCATGGATAATCTCCTTACATGCTCGGGTGATGGATGATGGATTCTTTGCGGGGAGAATGCTTTAATATAGCACAAAAAATGCAATAACGCAACCGATTTTTAATTCATTTTTCAAAATTCTTTTGTGATTTTTAAAAACGAGCAGGAATCCAATAAAAAAGCCGAAAAAGGCGTTCATAGAGAATGGAAACAAGCAGCCGGACAGCATTATCCGTAATTGTCCGGGGCGAAGTCTCCTTCAAAAAACGAAACGGAGAAAGCCGAAGTGCAATGGGGATGTTTTACACCGGAAAAAGGCAATTCCGGATGCAAAATAATCCCCGCAGCTCAAAGAAACTACGGGGATGATCGTTTTTGCGTTTCAGCTTGCGGATTGACGAGGATGTCTTTGAAAAAAGAATCCTCTATTCGAAGATACCGGGGTCCTCGTCCGGACTGAGAAACGCTTTCCCGTCGGTTTTCAGATAATCCAGCAGCAGATCAAGGAAGCGCATGAAGAGCGCGACCTTCTCCGGTTCGACCCCGCGGAAGAAATGAATCATGAACCGCGTGTACGATTCCGAACTCATTTGCCGCAGCAGAAGCCCTTTTTGCGTCAGCCTGACCAGGCCGTCATGCGCAGCCGGCTCCACCATGCCGTCACGGGTCAATGCCTGGACCGTCTGGGACACGAGTCCGGTCTTGCAATGGAACCTCGCCGCCAGATCCGCGATCGCGGGGCTCGTCTTTTTCCGGCACGACAGGAAGAAGAGATAATGCAGAATCCGGAGCTTGCCAAGCGAAATTCTGCTCGAGCCCTCATAGTAATGCATCAGGGTCGGCATTCTCAAATTCGTGTTGAAATTGAGGATAAGCATCCATACGGGAAGCCGCCCCAGTTTTCTCGAAGGAAGGGACACCAATCCCGGTTTTTCCAAATCGGAGGGCTGCTTCATCAGTGCAAGCTCGCCGCCGGTCCGGCTTTCCGCGAGATGAACGAGCATCGACTTCACCATGCGCATCTCTTCCGGCGCAATGCCGCCGGCGCGCCGGAAATCCTCCTGCATTTTCCCGAAATAACGGACCGGTTTTTCCCTGAGTTTCTTCAGTTTCTCCGTTGCGCAGACCATTCTCAGGCGGGAATCCGTCTGAGACGAAACCCGCTTCAGAAATCCGGTTTCGACCAGAGCATCGACCGCCTGAGACAGCGCGCCGGAGGACAGGCCCGAAACGGCGATCAGCTCTTTCA
Source organism: uncultured Lentisphaerota bacterium (assembly GCA_900320095.1). Classification (GTDB taxonomy): domain Bacteria; phylum Verrucomicrobiota; class Lentisphaeria; order Victivallales; family UBA1829; genus UBA1732. The sequence continues at coordinate 40,918 of ONQZ01000020.1, read as the reverse complement.
TCAAGGGAGTGGCGTCCGGGCATTCCAAAAAGAACCGGATGATCGGGAACTTGGCAAAATTGACATAATCCAACCCGACAATGCTGTAAGATGTGGTTCTCAGGATGTCGGATATCAGAAACAGCTTCGTCCAGGCTTCTTCCGCTGTATGTTTGTCAATCGGAGGAGTAATATGTTCAGGCATGACGTTGAGGTGACAATTTGTTTTTTGCGACGGGGAACCGCCATTGTGCGGATTTGCACGGCATGGGGCTTTTCCAGTTGATAATATATAGCGTGGTTCAGGCGCGGAATCTAACACTGGTTTTTCATTTTTTCAAAAAAAGTTCAGCTTTTCGAGAGGTAATACATCAGGCTTGCTTCAAGTTGAGACGAAAGCGCTAAAAGACACGAACGGATCCGCGACAAAACGGAGGCGAAGTCTCCGCTATGCACAGAAGATGCTCTTGAGGTTGTCATGTATTTTTCCATTCGCTCGTTTATGAAAAATAACAGCCTGGATTATTTCTATCGAACAAACTCAATATACCGTTGTTTTTTTCTTTTGCAAGTATATCTAATAAAAAAACGCCGCAACGGATTGTTCCGTCACGGCATTAGGTAAAAGAATTGCGTATAAAATCAGGCGAGGATACCCGGATCGTTTTCCTCGAATATCTTTTCCGAGGAGAAACCGAGGAACGCGCCGACCGACACGAGGTCGTCGAACGTGCCGGAACCGTCGTCGCCGAATCTGAGCTGAACAGCGTCCGCGGCCACGCCGGAGACTTTGACGCTGTTTTCACCGTCCGTGTAGGTCAGCGTCCCGGCGTCCCAGTTTTCAAGGCTGCCGGACGCAAACCACAGGAGGACCGAACCGTCCGCGAGCTGCTGAACCGTGTCCGTGCCGAAGGTTTCGCAGAAGACGAAGGTGTCGGTTCCGCCGCCGCCGTGCAAGCGGTCATTTCCAATGCCGCCCGCGATCACGTCGTTTCCGGACGCGCCGACGATCCGGTCGTTCCCGGCGTCGCCGAAGAGCAAGTTGTCGCCCTTGTTCGCCCAGATGACGTCGTTTCCGTCACCGCCGCGGATGGTGAGGCCGTCGCCGGTGTATTCGATGCGGTTGCTGGTCATATCCACGATATCGTCGCCCGCGCCCGCCCGTATCTCGTCGATCCGCGCGATGCGCGCCTGCTGTTCCGCGATGCCTTCCGGCAATTCGGTGTACTCGTCGTCCACGAAGATCCCGTCGCCGTTTTCGTCGTCGGTCAGGCAGAGGATGTTCGCGTCGTCCGAGCCGAAGAAGAGGTCCGCGATCCGGTTTTTCCCGTTCGCGGAGACAAATTCGTTCGTCCCGGCCCAGTCGTTCACGGATCCGGCATGCTGAGCGTAATAGAGGCGGCTCCACGTCCCGCTCGCCGAGGCGAAGAACAGGTCGCCGCTGCCGTCGGCGTTGGACCGCAGGACCTTCGCCGGTTCGGGCGTGTGGTCGGACTCGATCCCGTTCCCGTCCGCCCACTGGTCGCCGTCGGCAAGTTTCACGCGCCACTGATACTTCCCCGCGGGCAGCGCCAGCATATCCACGGCGTTCGTGGAAGCGGCCACCTGGAGCCCGTGCGCGAAATTGTCCGTGCTGTATTCCACCACGTATCCGCCCGTGCCCGCCGGATCCCAGCTCACGCGGTCCTTCGTGCCGATCAGATTATCCGGGATTGCCGGAACCGGCTCCTCCTCTTTGATCGTAAGCGTCAGGGACGCCCCGTTCAAATTGAGCGTGTAATCGGTCCCGCCGACGGACAGGGTTTCGCCGGCCGCGAGTGTGCCGGCCGGGGCTCCGCTGCAAACGACAGTAAAGACCATGTTCTGCAGCTCCTTGATGCCGGTCGCGCCGGAAGCGGCAGAAACGAGGGTACAGGTCCCGGTTTTCGCATCCGTCACATCCAAGGAGAGAGTCGCATTGGAGTACAGATCGGACACGGATTTCTTTACGGTGAACAACGCATGGCCTTCCAGCCCGACCAGGACAAAGCTCAGATTGCATTTCCCGGAGAGGTCCCCGCTGATGGAGCTGGTGCTGTCGACGGTGATCGAATCATTGCCATCGCCCGCGTCAATGGTTCCGTACAGTCTGGAATGACCAGTCAGGGTCAGGACGTCGTCACCGTCGCCGAGCGAAACATTTCCGACCGCGAGAGAGGAGCTGGAGAGCCTGAACACGTCTTCCCCGGCGGAACCGTTATAACTCCAGCCGTTGGAATCCAGAAGGTCGCCGGAGACTTCCGTATTCCCGCTCCGGGCGGTCTGAAGAGCCTGCAGCACGGCTGCCGCATCGGTTCCCTCGATGGTTTTCCCGGCCCAGATCAGCATGCCGTCGGCGTCGATCGTGCAGGACAATCCGTCCTCCATTTGGAATGCGTAGTTGAACGCCTTCTCCGTGGAAACGATCAGCGATCCCCCGGAAGCATGGAACGTCAGGACCGTGGCGGGGTCGGTGGGCTCAAACACGTCGAGGTGGTCGGCATAGAATCCGTAACTGTTTTCTCCACCTTGCGACTCCGTCACCAGCACGTTCATGTTGAAATCTTTGACCGAGATCACTTCATCGAAAAACGTGATGTGATTCAGCAATTCCACGGTCTTTCCGGCGACGGATGGATCGAACGCGACCGTATTGTCGCCAATCATGCCGGCAGCCCGTTCGAATGCCCGGATCATCGTCCCCGTGCCGTACACACGGGCGTCGGTGACCGTGAACGTCTCCACGTATTCGGGATTCAGGTCATAGACGAAGTATTCGCAATTCAGTTCTTCCTGCATTTCATCGCGGGTGTACCATCTGGTGGCCTGGTTGTAGCCCCAGCCGAGATTGATGTGGAAGGTATCGCTCTCCCGGTCGTATCCGTCGATCACGAAAGCGTGCCCGGGGTAAGTGGCGCCGACTGGCAGTCCGGCTTCCAGGTTCTCGATCAGAACCTCGAATCCGGCATCGGTGATCGTGTATTGCATCTCGTCGTCCATGTCGCCCCAGTAATACTCGCCGAAGTAGGGCCCCCCCATGGTTTCGCCTTCGAAACCGGCCCGTTTGAAGAACACACGGTTCCATGAAGTCCCGGTGGAGGTGGCTGAATATTTCGATTCCAGGACCACACCGATGGCATAGAGCAGAGCGGCTGCGTGTTCGGCGGAATCCAGCTGGTAATCCGACAGCATCGCGTTGATCTCGGCGAAGGACAGCGTGCCGGGCGTCGTGCCGTCCGCTTTGATCGGGATGACGATGGGGTCGCCGCCCTCCTCGGTGGCTTTATGTTTGCTGGTGTATTCATCGCTTTTCTTCAGCGTCAGCGGCAGGTCGAGCCATCCCTTTTCGATGAAGTTCGTGGTATTGCCGCCCATCGGGCATACCCCTTTCTGTGTCCACAGGGTGGAAAGCAGAATCCCCGTCGTGTCGATGTTCCCGAACGTGATCTGGTTCGTCCCCTCGTTTCCCGCTTCATCCGTGGCCTTGAAGTAATACGTTTCATTGAACGAGGCTATGATCGGTCCCGTATATTTCTTCCAGACACCGGATTCGCTGATGCGGAAATAGATCTCGCTGCCGTCGTCGACCGTGGCAGTCAGCGTGGTCTGCTTCAGCACGGTCTCGGTGTCGGCGGAGAGCGTGATTACCGGGGGCGTCGTGTCATTTTGTTTAACAGTAAGGGTCAGAGCATCGGCCGCCGTTTCCGTTCCCAGGTTCAAGGTATAAACAGCGTCTTCCGTGATGAGCTTATCGCCGAGCGCGAGCGTGCCGAGGGATTCGCCCGACGTGTTCTGAACCGTGAGCGTGCCGTTGAACTCCGCCGCGCCCTCCGCGAGCGTGTAAACGCCCTTCGCCTGTTCCGCCGAGACCGTGAGCGTATAGAGAGGCGTCCCCTGAATGACCGCGAGGTTGTTCACCCGTACCCCCTCCTCCGTCGTCAGCCCGGAAATATCGAAATCAAGGATCGCGCCATCATAAGCGGAAACAACAGCTCCATCCTCGAAAGACATTTGCCCGGTTGCTTTGCCGCCGGAGAAGACTTCGAGTTTACCGCCTGAGGTGACCGTGGCATCGGTCGCGGTCGTACCGGCATGGACAGTAGCGGAGGCATTGGAAAGGATCAGGCCGGAAATGGTGTTCGGGGTAAAGGTGACGTTTGCGCCGTCGGCGACATACACATATCCGCCGTTTTCTTTGATTCCTGTTGCAGCACCACCTGAGAAAACATCAAATCCGCCGCCGGAATTGACCGTGATGTCGGTCGCGGTCGTGCCGGCATGGACGGTCGCGGCGGCATTGGAGAGGACAAGACCGGAAATGGTGTTGGGGGTGAAGGTGACGTCTGCGCCGTCTGCGACATGCACATATCCGCCGTTTTCCTTGACTTTCGTGGCGGTTGCGCCGGAGGAAATGATAAAGGAACCGCCGGAATTGATCATGGCATTGCTCGCGAACCCGCCGGGGACGGCTTCGGTTTCGGGATCGGCGGGATCGATCGCGCCCGCGAGCGTGATCCGGCCGCCATTGAGCGTGGCATAGAGGCTGCCTGCGCCCGCGGAGACCATGACCGCGCCGCCCTCGTAAACGGCGGCATAAATGGCCATGCCGCCCGAGGACACGTCAAGCGAGCCGCCGGAACTGATCTTCGTCTCGTACGCATAGCCGTCCGACAGTACGGCGAGTTTGCCGCCATCCAGAACACTGGCACTTCTTGCCGCAGCATCTGCATTCACCTCGACCAAGCCGAAAATCTGTGCCCGGTCGACCATCGCGCCGTTCCACACATGCAGGACGCCGCCCTGCGAAACGACAGGGACACGCACGTACGCGCCGGAACTTGCCTCCAGCACGCCGCCGTCCAGGACATTCGCCGAGGCGGCCATCACGTCCGCATAGAGGATCTGCGTGCCGCCGGATTGGATGAGGCTCTGATGCGCTGTGCCGCCGCTGGAAACCAGGTACAGACCGCCGTCCTCCACCGTGATGTTCTGCGCGTAGCCGCCGTTCAGGACGGTCGCGGTGCCGCCGGAGGAGACGATGCCGATGTACAGGATGCCGCCTTTCGACACAACGGCGCGACCGCCTTCGGCCAGGCCGACGTCCTGCACCCAGCCGCCGTTCTGAACCTCCAGGACGCCCTCCTGAATGACATAAAGCCCGGTCGACGATACGCCGGAAGGAACTGCCATGATGCCCGATGAAATGATTTCCATAAGTTCAAAAACTCCTCAGTTCAAAAATGTACAACGGAGCTTCCCCCTGCAGGATGCACGCGTATTGAAAAGACGATTATAGCTATAATTTACTGTATTTTTCTTGAAAATCAAACGGTTTTCCGCATTTTTCCGAATCAGGCCGAAATGAATCAGGTATCAGAAGCCGTGTCATGCACGAAACGACCGGAAACACGGCGAAAAAAAGACCCGGAACCGAAAAAAGGAACCGGGTCGGGGGATTCGCTCAAAGCGATCAGATCGCGGGAACGCCGCGTCCGCTCTGGTCTTCGCGGAACGGAGATCCGTCGGGCTTGATGAGGCGGCTGGTGAGGAAGATCAGGAGGTTGGTCTTCTTGGAGCCTTTGCCCTTGCCCTGGAAGAAGCGTCCGATCAGCGGAAGGTCGCCGAGGATCGGGTACTGGTCTTCGATCATGGAGAGTTCGTCGCGGATCACGCCGCCGAGGACGACGGTTTCGCCGTCGTAGCTCATGACGTTCGTGTTCAGGTAGCGCGCTTCGATGATCGGCATCTTCAGGGTGTTGGGATAGAGCTCGCCGTTGTCTCCCAGCGGGATGGAGTAGGAGTAGTCGGTCCAGCCGATGAATTCCTGGATGACCGGGGTCATTTCGAGGAAGATCGTGTAGTTGTCCTCTTCCACGCGCGGACGGACCTGGAGCGCGATGCCTTCTTCGGTGGCGCCGCCGAACTGCGGAATGGACGGCGTGAAGACCGGCACGTTGGAGCCGTTGGTGGAGATGGTCTCGAGTTCGGCCTCGTCCCAGTCGGTCGGGTAGTACTTCTCGGTGACCATGCGGATGACGGCGTTCTGGTTGTTCATGGTCGTCAGGCGCGGCGCGGAAAGGATTTCCGTGGAGTCGGCGTTGTCGAGGGCGTGGATGCCGCCGGAGAACTGGTAGCCGTCCGCGTTGTAGGTGGTCCAGTTGAAGACCGTGTCGTTGTAGGAGCCGGTAGTGGCGCCGAAGATGCCGGGGCTGGTCTGGGCGTTGCGGTTGAAGTGGCTGTTCGGGCCCCAGGTGATGTGGTGGCCGTAGTTCTTCGCTGCTTCGTTCTGAAGGACGCCCTGATAGTAGCCTTCTCCGGCTTCCAGATTCTCGGGAACGTAGTAGACGTCGCCCTTCGCAACGTTCATGGACTGCATCGCCTGTGTGTTCAGCTCGGCGATGGATTCCGTTCTCCAGGCGTTCGCGAGGGTGGTGTTGCGGCTGTCCGCGCCATTCTGGTAGTACATGATGAACGAGTGGTCGGCGACGACACCGTTTTCCGGAGTGGACGGAAGCGGATTGATGCCGCTGGCCTTGACTTCGTCCCAGGTCGGGGCGACGCGGGAGAACGTGTAGTCGAAGGAGAGTTCCTGAAGGTCGTTCATTTCGATTTCCACGAACTTGACCTGGATCAGGACCTGCGGATCGGAGACGTCCATCTCGTCGATGAGGTCTTCCACGCGGTCGATGGCTTCCGTCGTGTTGTAGACCGTCAGGCGGCTGCTCATCTCGTCGTAGCGGACGGACGCGCCGGTCGGGAACGGAATGCCGCGGTCGATCAGGTACTGCTTGACGCTTTCGTTGGTGAGGTCGCCGCCGATGATGCCGCTGGCGAGGATCTCCTTGTCGATCGGGAAGGTCTTGCGGACGAACTCGTCGAGCGGGACGTCCTTGGCCGCGATCACGACCGCGTAGTTTTCAACGCGGAAGTGGAGGTTGGCGGACTTGCAGATGTAGCGGATGGCGTCGATCAGGGAGACGTTTTCGACCACGAGGTTGACCGTGGTGTTTTCGGCTGTCTGAACCGGCTCCGCTCCCCCGGGACCGTCGACGGGATCGTCGTAGGAGTAGAAATTGTCCTCGGATTCGTCTCCGGTCTCTTCTTCGGTCTCTTCTTCCTCTTCGGCGAACTCGTCTTCGTCGCCGAACTCGTCAATGTCGTCGGGAGGACGCGCGGTCTGGGTCTCGTCCGTGTTGAAACGGAGAACGAAGTTGACGCCGATGCGGTCCGGATCCAGGTCCTTGCTCTTGTGCTTGAGGAACTGGACGACCTGTGTGATGGAGACTTCCTCGAAGTCGATGCGGTCGATGATGATGTCGTTGAGCTTCTTCTGCGTGGTGCCGATGTTGTCTTCCTTCACCTTGATGTCATCGGACACGACGTCGTCGGAGGTCTCGGAACCGGTCGGGATCGGGGAGATCATCTTCCAGATGGCTTCCGCCTCGCGTTCGAGGAAGACGACGCCCTGGCGGCGCTGTCCGACCTGGGATTCGTGCAGATAGATGCGGCGGAGATAGTCGATGGCCGTGATGTTGTACGGGTCGAGGATGATGACCTGGTTGAACTTCTCCTGCGCCTTGTTCCACTGCTGGGTGTTGTAGAACGTCTGGCCCTGACGGATCAGGACGGAGATGCGCTTTTCACGGTTTTTCGCCTCGGGGAGGAGTTCATCCTCGGAGGTGTCCTTCTTGTACTGGGCGGACGCCTTCATGAGGGTGTACTCGTCGATGGTCTTGCGCATGATGGGCTCGGAAAGCGGATAAATTCTGATCGCTTCCTCGCATTTTTCGATGGCTTCGTCGTAGAGGCCGTTCTGCGCCGTCTTTTCCGCCTCGTTGAAGATCTTCCGGGACCAGTAGTAGTAGCTGCTGGAGATCATCTTCTGGACTTCGGCGATCTTCCTCTGGTTCGCTTCCGGCACTTCGCCGTCGACGACGTCGGATTCAAGAAGCTTCAGGACGTCGACGTAGGCGTCGACCGCGACGTCGTATTCCTCGTGTTCGAATGCGGAGGAACCCTTCTTCATGAGTTCGTCGGCATTCTTGTTCATCGCATCGCGGGCGATAAGCTCCTCGATGGACGCGGCGGTCTGGTCCCGGAGCGCATCTTTTTCTGCGTCGGTGAGTTCGGCCTCAGGCTGGGCCTCGGCCGTCTCGACAGCGACGGTTTCTTCTTCCTCGACGGGGACGTCCTCGACTTCCTGCGCAATGGCAGGGATCGAGAAAGCAAGCGCCAGAAGGATGGCGGAATAGCGGGGGAAAGCGTGCATGGGAGCCTCCATGAAATATTTCATATCATTAATCTTCTTCATTTCAGCTTCTCCTTACCGTCTGAAGTCCGGCAGACCGTTTTGCGTGTTGGTTCGGACCGGGATGCCGTCACCGCTGATCAGGCGGGTCGACACCGAGATGATGAGGTTGTCCTTGTGCGCCTGGGAGGCGGACTCCGTGAACAGGCGGCCGATGAGCGGGATATCCGCGTAGATGGGCCATCTGTCGCTGAGCTGTCCGTGGCTGTCGCTGAGGATACCGCCGAGGACCACGGTCTGGCCGTCGTAGACCTTGATCGTGGTCTGGACCTCACGGTTGGAGATTTCCGGCATCTTGAGGGTCATGGGATATTCGTCGCCGGACGAGAAATCGCCGATCACGTAGTTGTAGCTGTAGTCGGACCAGCCGGTGAGGTCGGTGACCGAGGGATTCAGCTCAAGACGGACCGTGTAGTTGTTGGGCTGGAGGGTCGGCGTGACGGTCAGGCTGGTGCCGATGTCGCGCGGACCGCCGAATTCCGGATAGGACGGCTCGAACGAAACGCTGGAACCGCAGCTGGTGTTGATCTCAGGTTCGGTCCAGCTTTCCGGGAAGTACATCTGACGGACCATCTGCACCTGGGCCTGGCGGCCGGAAACGGTCACGACCTTCGGCGTGGAGAGGATTTCCGAACGGTCGGTGCGGTCAATGGCGTTGATCGTGAGGAAGAGGCTCCAGGTACCGCCGGGACCAAAGTTCGGGATCAGGTTCAGGTTGTTCACGAGGGTATTGTCGGACCAGCCGGAACCGATGGACGGGGAGGTGAACGTGAAGTTCCAGTGGTCTTCCTCGCCGTTGCCGTGGGACAGGGTCCAGTCGAAGCCGAGTTCCTCCAGGTCGTTCATCTTGATCTCAACCATCTTGGACTCGATGAGGATCAGCGGATCCTGCATGTCCATGTCGCGGATGGCGAATTCGAGCTGGCGGATGTTTTCGGGCGTGTTCACGACGGTGAGCTTGTTGGCACGGGCGTCATAAGCGATGGAAGAACCGTCCTCGAACGGGATGCCGCTCTCGGAGAAGTAGGTGCGGAGGGTTTCGGGCGCAATGGAGGTAACGCGCTGGCTGTCCGGATCGGACTCGGCGCCGCTCAGGGTGATGAGGCTGCCAACGGTGTCGCCGGGGCCGACCGTGTCTTCCTGCGTGATGCCTTCGCCGATGCCTTCGGCGCGCATATTGCCGACGATGCGCAGAATGGTGGCCTGGCGGATCGGGATGTAGCGCGTGACCATGTCGCTGACGTCGGAACCGGAGCCGATCGTGATGATCTTGTCGGTTTCGTCGATGCGGAAGTTGAGGCCGGTGATCTTGCAGATGTAGCGGATGACTTCGTACAGCGGGATTTGGTCAAGGTTGAGCGTGACGGTCTTGTCCGCGTATTTTTCGGACTGCGGGACGATGATGTTGAAGCCTTCGCCCTGCGGATCGAGGTCCTTGCTGCGTGCGCGGAGGAGGGAGATCGCGGAGGTGAGGTCGGAGCCTTCGAATTCGATGTGATCGATCATCAGCTCGTTCAGGCGGTTGTACAGCTCGTTGCCGGCCGCTTCGTAGGTCTCGGCACCGCCGGTGATCACGATATTGCGGACATCGGGGATGCTCTCGACCCAGCTCCAGTCGGACTGCGCCTGTTCGCGGAGAAGTTCGTTGTACACGCGGACGTCGGCGATGGCGTAGAGTCTGCGGTAGATTTTTTCAAGCAGGGTGATGGCGTTCTCGTTGTAGGGGTCCTTCACCAGGATCTGCTCCATCTTGTCGCGGGCGGCGTCCCACTCGTCGTTCTGATAGAGGAACTGGCCGGCACGGTACAGGAGGGTGATTTCGCGCTGGCGTTCGTCGTAGCGCGGGTCGACTGCCTTCAGGCTGGTCTCATCCCAGAAATTCTGGCTGTCGATAAGTTCCTGCGTGGTCTTGATCATGGAGTCGGCGATGGTGGCGAACTGCTCCTTTTTCTTCTTCACGGGATCCTTGGCGATCTCGACCTGAAGCGCGGCGTTGTCATAGGACTCGCCGGGGAGGATGCCGAGGTAATAGACGACCTTGGCGTAGGTGAGGTCCGTGATGAGTTTCGGACCGATCTCAAGGATTTCGTCGTTCCGGCCGGCATCGGCAATGAGGAGGAGCTTGTTGAAATCTTTCTCGCACTGTTCCAGAAGGGCGTTGCCGTAGAGGATCTGGGCTTTCTTGCGTTCGGAGGAAAGGCGGTCCGCAAAGGCGGCTCTGGTCGTGGAGACCTCGCATTTTTCCAGTTCGGCCTTGGCGTCGTCGAAAAGCTTGAACGCTTCCTCGAACTGTTTTTCGTTCGTGCGGGTGATCGCCTTGGCAAGAAGCTCGTTGAACAGAGCTTCGTTCTCAAGCAGGTCGGCTTCCGCTTCGGTCGTGACTTCCAGCTGTTCGCCGGTAAGCACGGGTTCTTCTGTTTCGGCCTCGGCCTCCAGTTCGGCGTCGGCATCGGCCTCGACAGCCGCTTCTTCGGCCTCGGAAGCCGGTTCCTCCGCGGTTTCCGTTACCGCCGCGTCTGCGTCCGCCGGCACGGCGTCGTCCTGAGCGGAAAGCATCAGGGACGTCACGCCGAACGCAAGCGCGAAGACGGCTGCGGGCCGGAGGATCGGGCGAAGAAAACAATGGGGTCTCATCTTCATTGTCTCATCCTTGGTTGTTTTATTTTGAAAATTGATTATGTATCAACGGGTTGCGGGTTATCTCTGTCTCTGGAGGAAAGGCGAATCGTCTCTCCTGTTCGTGGACGGCGTACCGGGCGGAAGGGTCCGTCTGTTCGTCGTCGTGGAGGGCGGGGTGCCGGGCGGGAGCGTTCTGCCGGTATCGGCAGAATTCTCCTTCGGGGCGAGCTTGAGCGTGAAGGTCTCGGGATTTTCGCCGACGGATTCGACGACGGCTTCCTTCTTCGCCGGATCGGCGGAAACGACCTTGTAAAGTTCTTCGCCAGTCTTTTCGGTGCCGAGCTTGAATTCGGCTCCGACCGAGGAAATGAACGTGCGTTCGAACAGGGCGTTCAGGAATCTCACGCGGGGCGCGGGATCGTAGACGGGCTGTTTGGGACGGCAGGGGATGCGTTCGACCTTGCCGACGCGCTGGATGTAAACGATCGGGTCCTGCGTCTTTTCATCCATTTCGATGTCCACGACGCTGAAATCGACGTTGTTGTTCTTGAACGTACCGGCATCAATGCGGACGAATTCGGATCTCTTCCGGTTGTTGCGGACGACGTTGAACGTGGCCTGCCAGTCTTTCTTGTCGCTCTTCGAGCGGTCGACGGAAACGAGTTCCAGTCCGGTGAAACGCTGCTGGCTGACCGCGTCGACGTAGACCTGCGTGATGTATTTCGGATGGCTGAGCGGATCGGTGGGATCGGTCTTCGCCTTGTATTCCTGGATCAGCGTGAAACCGTCGCTGTCATCATCCGAATCGGGCTGCGAGGAGGAAAGGCTGTAATCCTTTTCCCATTCGTCCGGGATGCCGTTGCCGTTCAGGTCGGCGCGGCCGGCGAGCTCGTCGGTCTCGATCTTGATGCGGGGCGCGAGCGCCTTGCCGCAGGCGGGGCATTTGCCGTTCTTCGTCTCGCCGATGGCCGGATAGGAACTGGCGGGGATCATGGCATGGCAGAACACGCATTCGGACATGGGGTAAGGCGACATCAGCTGGGTCTTGTCGAGGGACGCGACGGCAGGTTCGACCGTATTCCAGTCGGAGAAGATGGTCTCCATTTTGTACTTGGGACCGGAGGTGAAATCGACGGGTTCGTAGTCGGAGTCCGGCTGAACGCGGTTGACCGTCGTGATGACCTTCTGGTTCTGGGCCTGCTGGATAAACATCAGCTGATAGTAAAGCAAGGCCGTGAAAAAGATGAGCAGGACCGCTAAAATGATCTTTTCGTAATGTGCAAGGAAAAACTTTTTCATGTCAGGGCTGCTCCATCATTGGGGGGTGATATTGTCTGCACGATAAAACAGATAATTCACCACGATCGTGCATTTGATCTCGTCCCGGTTCTCGCCGATCAGGACCTGACCGTATTCGGGGTGATGCGGGTCGGTAAGTTCGTATGTCTCCTCCACCAGGGCGGCGGTCTGCGGATCCGCCGCGGGCTGGACCGTCTGGGCGGCGGGAGGCGCACCGGGCGGGAGGGTCTGTTGTCCGGCCGTCGTCGTGCGGCGGACCGTCGCCGCGTTGTTCGGGCTGTCGGTATGGGAGGCGACGACGGCATTCGCGTTGATCAGGTCTTCGAAGGGAGCGGAGAACTTGATGTCCTTGATGACGTACACGCGGTCGGTCTTGTACGCGCCCTGCAGAGAATTGATGAAGGCGTCGATCGCGCCCAGGGAGGCGGTCATTTCCAGCGTATAGGTGAAGGAAAGGATGGGGCCTTCCGCATCGTTGTCCAGGGTGGCGCCGTAGAACGCGCCGGCGGTCATGGAGACCAGGCTGCCGATGCCCGCGTCCTTCATTCTGCGGAAGAGGTCTTCCTTGATCTGGAAGTTGCGGATGATCGGGATCACCATTTCAGGCACGGGGAGCGCCTGACGGTTGAGGTTCTTGCCGTAGATGAAATCCTGAACGAGGCGTTCCTTTTCGATCGGATCGTCTTCGGGGAGGCCGGGGATGATGCCGGCGGAAAGATACTTTTCAAACAGGTAGTCGATATAGTTCTTGCAGTCGCGCTGGCGCATGAGGCGCGGGAGTCCGAGGGCGTCGAGGAAGAGTTCGTGCGCGACTCTGTCGTTCACGTTTTCCAGGGTGAGATCCTGGACGTCGTCGCGGAAAATGGCGAACGCCTTGGCGAACTTGGCGGCGGCAGCCGTGCGGAAAGCCTCGGCGCGGGCGGGATCGACCGCTTCCGGCGCTTCGATGATCGCTTCGAAAAGCTTTTCGAAAAGCTGGGCGCGTTCAGACTGGATCGTGTCGGGGATCACGAACGTGTCGTCGGAGGAATCCGATTCCTGATGGACTTCGGCATAAATCTCGGCGAGCTTGGCGCGGAGGGAATCCTCGTCGAAGGCGAGGACCACGCGTTTGACGTCGGCCGGCTGTTTGGTTTCGGGATCGAGTTTGACCATATTGCTGGAATCAAGCGCGCATTCGAACACGGCTTTTTCCTCTTCGGTCGGAGGTTCGGGCGTGGCGGGCTTGGTCTCCGCGACTTCCTCCTCTTCACCATCTTCCTCGCCCTCTTCCGGTTCGACTTTCGGTTTTGGTTTGGCAACGAGGCCGGGATCGACCGGAAGATCGGTCTTGAGTTCAGCGGGGGACGCGATGTTCTTCAGGAGCTTCAGGAGGGCCGGACGGTAGGGCTTGCCGAAATGGCGGTAGATCTGAACGTTCTTCTTGCTCAGGGTCTCGGTATCGGCCTTGATCTTCGTCTCGCTTTCCGCGACGCTGTTGGGCTTGCGGGCGGAGTCGATGGACTCGATGGTCCGGGCGTTCTCCTCAATGGTCGCCATGGATTCGGCGATCGTCCGTCTCTTGCCCTCACAGAAGAACATGAGGACAATGCTGCCGATGAGCGTAAGGACCAGAATGACCGCGAGGACGATATTTTTCAGGATAAACTGTTTCATTATTCTTCCTCCTCCTCGTCATCGTCTTCGGAGGGAATGGGTGAAAGCTTCTTGGCAAGCGCCTTTTCGAACTCCGGCGAATCAATGGGTTCCTTCAATTCGACGGCAAGCAGGAATTTGCGTATGGTCAGATGGTCGCAGATATCGCGGCCTTCATCGTACACGATCTTGATCTCCTCGTCCTTCGCCTTGAAAATGCTGCTGTTTTCCTTCATTTTCGAGGTGATGTTGTTGATGGCGGCGCTGCGGTCGTTCAGCCAGGTGTCGTTCTTTTCGCAGATGACGTACGCGACCATGTTGACCCAGGTCAGAGCCGTGTTGGCGGCATCGGAGGAATCCGTCTGCTGCGGCTGCGGATTGTCATCCGGCATGTTCATCGACATGCCGCCGTTGTTCTGGACGTCTTCCGGATTGTTGACGTTCGCGCCGGAGGTGGCGTTCTTGATCTGGGCGCTGGGAGAGCTTGAGACCGAGAAATCGGTGAGCCAGACGTTGTCCGGGATGCAGGACTTGATGAGCGAGTAGAACGCGATGAGGTTGTTGCGTTTCTTCAGAAGATCGACGGCCTCGTCGAATTCGCCGTTGGCCGCGGCGAGCTTGCCGCTGGCGTCCTTCACGCGTTTCTGGATCGCTTCGCGCTGGGAGACGTAGGTGCTGAACTTATCGCTCTCGGCGGCGATGTTGTCCGCCTGCTGCGACATGGTCCAGAGCGTGATGCCGAAAAAGAGCAGCACGACAGCCGCCGAGGCGAAGAAGAACGGGCGTTTCGAGCGGAATTCGTTCTGCTTGCGGATGTAGTCGGGGATCAGGGAGATCTCGACGGGCGACGTGCCGATGCGGCGGAGCGCCAGACCGATCGTTTCCGCGTACAGGTGCGCGACCTCGGAAAGGACCTGCTGGTCGACCGCCGGACCGATGCCGACGACCTGGAACGGGTTCAGGTATTCGACCGGGATGCGGAGTTTTTCGGAGAAGAACCGCGGGGCATACGGGAGAATGGAGGTGCCGCCGGCGAGGAAGAGTTTTTCCGGCTTGCGGCCCTTCTGGGTGGCGCGGTAGACGTTGATGGAACGGTTAATCTCGCCGTGCAGACGGGTCATGACATTGCGGACGATCTTGGAAACGGCGGAGGCGACTTCGGAATCGGATTCCTCGTATGCGCCGCCGAGGGAGACGTAACCGTGTTTGCGCTTCATTTCCTCCGCGTCGGCATAGGAGATATTGAATTCCTTGGCGATCTGCTGGGTGATGGTGTCGCCCGCGATCGGGATCGTGCGGACGAAGAAACGGGAACCGTCGAGGAAGATGAGCGTGGAGCAGCGTCCGCCGATGTCAAGGATCATCTGGCATTCGTTTGCGCCGACGTTGTTCGCGCGTGCGCTGTTGTAGCAGGAAGTGCCGGCGACTTCGATCAGGACGATGCGCTTGCCGAGTTTTTCCACGAGCTCGGAAATGCGGGAGGTCTCCTGCTTCTTCACGATGACGATCATCGCATCGATCTCACTGCCGTCGGAGTCAGCCATGGGCTGGAGGAGCTGGGAATCCCAGACGACCTCGTCGGAGGAGAACGGGATCGCCTGCTGGGCTTCGTAGGAGATAATCTCCTGGATCTTGTCCTTGTCCGTGGTCATGGCGGGGATCTTGACGAACCGAACGAAGGCGTTCTTGCCGGAAAGGGAGATGTAGACGTCGCGGGCGGTGAAGCCGTTCGTCTTGATGACGTCGGTAAGCGTCTTGAGGATTACGTCCTCCGGGGGTTCGTCGGGGGAGAAATCGTATTCCGTATACGCAAAACGCTCCAGGGTCAGGCTCTGCCCGGGAACATACGAGAATTCGGCGGCCTTGATGCTGTCGCCGCCAATGTCGATGCAGAGGATTAAGTTTTGCTGTGCCATCGGTTATTTCCCTGAGGTTTCCTTGATCGCTTCGAACCGGTCGAAGAGGACCCATGCGAACGGGGTTTTCGAGACGGGAAGCAGCTCATCAGGCATGTATTTGAAGGTCTGAGGGTTGAACTTGTTCTTGGTGATGTAGTCGAAGAGTTTGGCTGTGGAAGCGGCGGTGGGGTTGCCGCCTTCGCCGTCGCCCTTCACGAGCGTGTAGAACAGCTTCGTGCGCTGGTTGCTCTGATTCTTGTCCAGGCGGTTGAAAATCTCCTTGCCGCAGGTCTGGAAACCGTACACGGTGCGCCCGCCGTAGGAAATGGCGGCCATCACGGGCAGGTCGCTGGCGTATTTCTTCAGGTCGCTCGTGATCTTACTGTAGTCTTTCGAGAGGTCGCCGGACGCGCCGTCGAATACGAAATGACGGTAGATGACCTCGGGCGGAACCATCATGCGGACGAAATGACGCCCGTCGTTTGCCTGGAGCGAAGCAAGGGTCTGCTTGCCGCCGATCACGGTCCAGCTGATATTGCCGCGGTCATCGGAAGTAGGCAGGAACACATTGATCTCGACTTCGACGTTGTCGAGCCATTTCGGCCACTGTGCGGCGGATTTAGGCTTGTTCGTAGAGAACGCGACGTCGATCGCGAGCCAGTGCTTGGCGTTGTTCATGTCGCGTTCGTTCAGGCGCATGTCGATCACGCGCTCCTCGTTCTCGATCTTGAAGAACGGGGTGAAGGTCTGGGAAATATTGACAGCTTTCCCGTCTTTCGGGAACTCAATCGCCCAGCTGCCGGAGCGGGCGGTCTGAGCGGAAACGGTAAATGCCGCGGCCGCGAAAAGTGCGATGAGAAGTTTTTTCATGATTCCAGACCTCTTCGTGGTTTGTTGCTTAATGAGAATACACACGTCCATGAATAGAAAATACTATTGTTTTCCGATTCTTTCAAGTGCGTTTCTCCAAAAATTCAGATTATTTTTGTTAATCCCGGAACTTTTTTGTCTGTTCAGGTTCAGTTCTGTGCCTCCGAGGCGGGTTCCTCTTCCGCGGCGGCAGCCGTTTCGGCAGCCGTCTCAGCGGGTTTCGCGATTTCCGCGGCAGCTTCGGCGGCGGGCTTTTCAGCCTCGGTTGCGCCCATCACGAGGGAGGATTCCTCAACCACGCTCGTGTCGGCAGACTTCATGTGTCCGGCGATAATCGCGGATGCAAGCGTGAGGACGAAGAAAATGGAAATGCACCAGACCGTGAGCTTGGAAAGATGACTCATGGCCTGCGCGCCGAAAACGCTTTCCCCGAGGCCGCCGAACGCGGAGCCGAAGCCGCCGCCGCTCTTGGACGGCTGCACAAGAATGAGGGCGATGAGAAGCACCGCCAGAATCACGACGAGCGTGTTGAGAATTGTCGCAAGTGTCGACATGTTTGATACCTTTATCATTTTTGAGTTAAAAGTCGATGACAAGTGTCCCGTCAGGGCACAATCCCGCATCGGTAATTCTAAAACATAGCACTCATTTTCCCGTTTTCAAGCGCGAAACGTTACTTTTTGAGAAAAATACACATGTTTTTTGACATTTCTTTTCGATTTTAAAGCACTTTCCGAGAAAAAAGGGCAAAAAAGCTTTTTTTCACAGTCCGGAAGCCACCCGCCGGACGTGCCCTTTTTTCGATGCAAAAAACACATCATAATCATACCTTATAAGCGCAAAGAAACGACAGGATGCGGCATCGGAAAAAGGGGGAAAGGAAAAACGTTTCGGTGTCTTTTGGGAAACCGGTGAAGATGCCGCCTGCCGCAGAGAAGCGGATAAATGGCTCAGAAGGGGTCTTCGGGGAAAAGCGCGCGATGGAAGACGCCGAGGTCGGCGCAGCTGTAATCGGCGCGGGTGTCGGACGAGCCGCCGCCGACGCCCGTGGAAATACGCAGGGTACGGGCTCCGGCGCGGATGCCGGATTCGATATCGGTGTGCTCGCGGTCGCCCGCCATGAGGAGTTCGGAGGGACGAATGCCGAGGCGTTTCATCATCACCTGAAGCATATCGGGATTGGGTTTGCCGAAGACGCGTTGACAGCGGACGCCGGTGGCTGTCTCCAGACACGCCGTGATCGCGCCGCAGTCCACGAGCCAGGTCCGTTCCGTGGTGGGACAGAACACGTCGGGATGCGTGGCGAACCACGGGACGCCGTTCCGGATCCACCAGGCGGCGCGGCAGAGGCGGTCGTAGTTCAGCGATTTGTCAAAGGCGGTGATGACGGCGTCGGGGCGGTCGTCCGGCGAATCGGCAGTCTCCTCGAAGCCGAAGGAGCGCATCTCGCGCCGGAAATCCTCCGTGCCGAGCAGGGAGAGCCGTTTCCAGGCGGGAAACTCCGAGCGGAGGGCGTCGACGACGCTCAGGACCGGGGTCACGATCTGGTCGCGTCCGGAGAGAGGTACGCCCATGCCGCGGAGGCGTTCGACGTAGGAGTCAATGCTCCGCGAGGTGTTGTTGGTGACGAAGCCCCAGGCGACGCCGTGCCGTGTGAGCGCGTCGAAGAACGGCAGGGAAGTCGGGTACAGCGTGTCGCCCTCGTAGATCGTGCCGTCGAGGTCCATCATCACGCACCGGATGCCCGCCAGCGAGGGCGGCAGCGAACCCGGTCTGACGCGCAATGCGGAATCCCCGGCGGCGGTCATGGGGGTCACTCGACCGTAACGCTTTTCGCGAGGTTGCGCGGCTGGTCGATCTCGCAGCCGCGTTCGCGGGCGAAGTAGTAGGCGAAGATCTGGAGCGCGACGACCGTGGTGATCGGGGCGACGAAACGCGAGCTTTTCGGGACGCGGATGATGCTGTCGGTGAACTTGTCGCAGCAGTCGTCGTCGCCGGAGACAACGGCGATGATCGGGGAACGGCGCGCGCAGCATTCCTGAATGTTGCCGAGCATCTTGTCCTTGCCTGGGATGTCGTTGCAGAGGGCGACGACGGGGACGGAGGGCTCGAGCAGGGCGATGGGACCGTGCTTGAGCTCGGCGGCGTGGTAGCCTTCGGCGTGGACGTAGCTGATCTCCTTGAGCTTGAGCGCACCCTCGAGGGCGGCGGGGTAGAGACAGCCGCGCCCGATGTAGAACAGGTCGTTGGCGTGCGCCGTGGCCTTGGCGATCTGTTCAATGCGCGGGGCCTGCTTCAGGACTTCGCGGAGAAGATCAGGAATGGCCTCGATCTCGCGGACGAGGATCTCGCCCCACTCGTGGTTGAGGCGGCGGTTGCGGCCGAGGAGGAGCGCGAGCATGAGCAGGACGGTGACCTGGCAGGTGAACGCCTTGGTGGAGGCGACGCTGATCTCGGGGCCGGCGTGCAGGTAGATGCCGCGTCCGCTCTCGCGGGCGATGGTGGACCCGACGACGTTGCAGAGCGAGGCGACGATCGCGCCTTTGTTCACGGCCTCGCGGACGGCGGCCAGCGTGTCGGCGGTCTCGCCGGACTGGCTGATCGGCAGGACGAGCGTGTTCGGCTCAATGATCGGGTTGCGGTAGCGGAATTCGGCAGCCTGTTCGACGGACGCCGGGATGCCGGAGATGTCTTCGAAGTAATAGGAGCCGACGAGCCCGGCGTGGAAACTGCTGCCGCAGGCGGCGACGACGATGCGGTTGATCTGCGCCATTTCGCGCGGGGTGAGATTGAGGCCGGAGAGGACGGCGTTCGCGGCCTTGAAGTTCAGGCGGCCGCGGATGGAGTTTTCGACGGATTCGGGCTGCTCGTAGATCTCTTTGAGCATGTAGTGCTCGTAGGAGCCCTTGCCGTCCGCGGAGATGTCCCAGGAGACCTGCGAAGCCTGGCGCTGGACCGGGACGTTCGCGAGGGTGCGGAGCTCGACTTTGGACGGCGTGAGGATCGCCATTTCGCCGTCGTTCAGGTAGATGACGTCGCGTGTGTAGGTCACGAGCGCGGTGACGTCGCTGGCGACCATGTTGGCGTCCTTGCCGAGGCCGACTACGATGGGGCTGCCGAGGCGGGCGGTGATGATGGTGTCCGGGTGCATGGCGGAGATGACCGCGATGCCGTAGGTGCCGGAGATCTGGCGGAGGGCGGCGGCGACGGCTTCGGCGAGGTCGCCGTTGTAGAACTCCTCGATCAGGTGGGGGATGACTTCGCTGTCCGTGTCGGAGGCGAACTTGTGCCCGGCGGCTTCGAGGCGTTTCCGCAGGTCTGCGTGGTTCTCGATGATGCCGTTGTGGACGACGGCGAACTTGCCGTTTTCATCGGTGTGGGGATGGGCGTTGCGTTCGCTGGGGATGCCGTGCGTCGCCCAGCGTGTGTGGGCGATGCCGGTGTGCATGTCCTTCTCGCCGTCGGGGCGTTTCGCCTCGAGGTTGATGACCTTGCCGATGGATTTGACGGTCAGGACGGAATCGCCGTTCAGGAGGCTGATGCCGGCGGAATCGTATCCGCGGTATTCCAGGCGCTTGAGGCCGTCGATGAGAAAAGCGAACGCGGGCTTCGGCCCGGTGTATCCTACAATTCCGCACATAATATGGTTTCTCCGTGGTTCATGCAGATTGTCGGTGGAGAATGCGGCCCGGGGAGAAAGGGAAGCCGGGGAAAACGGCCGGAAAACGGCACGAAGGATTCCCCGGAATGCGGCGGAAGGATGGTTCCGAGTTCATTCGCCGGTCCCGCGCGCCCCTTTCCGGCGGGGAAAGGGGACGGGAAGCGGCGGCGGGAACGGGATCGCCCCGGGAGCCGCATTCGGTGCGGGAAACGGTCAGCAGAGCGCCTTTTTCAGGAACTCGCTGAACTCGTCGTACCACTTCTGGGCGAGAGCTTCGTCTTTGCATTCCACGAGGATGCGGACTTTGTTCTCGGTGCCGGAGTAGCGGATGACGGTACGACCGGTGCCGGCGAATTCCTTGTCGGCCTTCGCGACGAGATCGGTGTAGCCGGGGATCTCGGCCAGCGGGGGTTTCTGCTTGACGTTGAGTCCGCCGAGCTTCTGCGGGTATTCCTCCATGAATCCGGTGAGCTCGTGGAGCTGCTTGTTCTGCTGCTTCATGAGCTTGAGGACGTGGAGCGCGGAGACGATGCCGTCGCCGGTGGTGGCGTAGTCGAGGAAGATCAGGTGGCCGGACTGCTCGCCGCCGAGGTAGATGCCCTTGTCGCGCATCCGTTCGATGACGTAGCGGTCGCCGACGGGGGTGATCTCGGTGGTGATGCCGTTCTGCTTCATGGCGTCGACGAGGCCGAGGTTGCTCATGATGGTGACGGCGATGGTGTCGTTCGGGAGGCGTTTGCGCGCCTTCATGTCGAGGGCGCAGAGGCCGATGATGCGGTCGCCGTTGACTTCGTTGCCGTGGCAGTCGCTGAAGATCACGCGGTCGGCGTCGCCGTCGAGCGTAATGCCGACGTCGGCGCGGTATTCGCGCACGAGACGGCAGATGCGTTCGGGATGGGTGGCGCCGCAGTTGTAGTTGATGTTGATGCCGTCGGGGGAGACGGAGTCGGCGATGACCTCGGCGCCGAGTTCGCGCAGGATGGTCGGGGCGATCTCGTAGGAAGCGCCGTTGGCGCAGTCGAGCACCACGCGGAGGCCGCGGAGGCTGATGTTGCCGATGGTCTGCTTGGCGAATTCGATATAGCGGCCGCGTGCGTCGTCGAGGCGGAACGCCTTGCCGATCTTGTCGCCGGCGACGCCGCTGATGGTGCCCGCCATGATCTCTTCGATGTGGGCTTCCTCTTCATCGGGGAGCTTGAAGCCGTCGCCGCCGAAGACCTTGATGCCGTTGTCCCTGGCGGGGTTGTGGGAGGCCGTGATCATGACGCCGCAGGAAGCGTTCATGGACTTGACGAGGTGGGCGATGGCCGGGGTGGGCATCGGGCCCGTCTGGAAAACCTTCATCCCGGTGCTGACCATGCCGGCGGTAAGCGCGGTTTCGAGCATGTACCCGGAGAGGCGCGTATCCTTGCCGATGACGGCGGTCGCGCCGTGCTGGCTGTTCACGTAGATCTTACCAAGGGCTTTGCCGAGGTTAAGGGCGATTTCCGGGGTTACGGGGTGGGAGTTAGCCTGTCCACGAATTCCGTCGGTTCCAAAGAGCTTTCTTTCCATAAGAGTTTTCGGCCTTTCCAGAATTGGCTTGTTGAAGCGGCAGGACGCCGCCAGAAAAAACGATTGAATAAATATACATCCTTTAGAGGATGAAATCAAGATAAGACTACAGGATTATTCGGGATTTCTTGTAAGCAAACCGGGTGGATTCTTCGTGGAAAGAGGGAGGCGCAACGGATGTCGCACCTCCCCGAAGACGAAAAACTATGTTCGGAAGAAACGAACTTACTGCTGCTGGACGCCGGGGTTCTGGCTGTTGACGAAATCGCGATTCTCGACGATCTTCTGGAAGGTCAAGCCGTCGAGGGATTCGATCTTCTGATTGCCCTTGCGGTACGCGGGCATTTCCTTCAGCCAGTCGTTGAAGGAGGTGACCTTGGAGGCGGGAAGTCCGGCCTTCATTTTGGCGAGGGAGGCCTCGTATGCTTCTTTCGAGGAGGCATCGAGCTTCGGAAGAGACGCTTTCATCTCGTCCATGAGCTTGAGCAATTCCCTGCCGGATTTGCCGTCGATCATGGCGTTGGTAGCGGCATCGGATTCGGAGTAGAACCAGATCATTGCCATGCCTTCGTCGAACTCGCGCTGTTTCGAGGCGGGCAGGGATGTCATGACCTCGGTGAGCGTCTTGTAGTATTTGTCCTCGTTCGAGGTGTCGAGCCGTTTGGTGCATCCGGGGAGCGCGGACAGGAGGACGGCGGAAATCAGAAGAGATGCGGCAAGCTTCATGAGATGGGATCTGGACATGGTTTCACCTTTCTTAAAAACAAGTCTATCAGCATGGTTTTGTATAATGTACCACCAGTTCCGGAAGAAATCAAACCGTGTCCGCAATTATCCCGGAAAAGAGACGCGGAAGCGGAATCCGATGACCGTGCTTCGCGGGAACGTCAAAACATGTTTTTTTCGGGAAACCGCCTTGAAAAGCGTTCGAAACGGGTATATATTCTCTCTTAATTTTAGAAATCGAACCGATACCAGCACCAAAGAAGGATCATTACCCATGCCAGTGCACGTCAGCCCCAAATTCTTCGAAGTCAGCAAGCTCGGCGAATGCCAGATCAAGTCCCCGCTCAGCGACAGCCCGGTCCATTTCCATACCGACAACGAGGCGATCCTGCTCGACCGCGACTATACCGCCCTGCTCGAACACACAAAGGCCATGAACGGCTGCGTGCCGGTCTTCGAGCGCGCCGGCATCCGCAAGATGATCTTTCACGATCCGCGTTGGAGCAAGGCGGCGATCCTCACGGCGGGCGGGCTCTGCCCCGGCCTGAACGACGTGATCAAGGGCCTTACGCTGACCCTGCGCCAGACCTACGGCGTGCCGCTGGTCTACGGCATCCCCTACGGCTACGCCGGCCTCAATTCCGACCTGGGCTACCAGCCCGTCATCCTCAACGAGGACACGGTCGACAACATCCACGAGACCGGCGGCACCATCCTCGGTTCCTCGCGTGGCGCGCAGGACCCGGAAAAGATGCTCGAAACGCTCGTCCGCATGGACATCAACATGCTGTTCTGCATCGGCGGCGACGGCACGCTCCGCAGCGCCCACGCCATCGCTGAGGCCGCGAAGAAACGCAACCTGAAGATCAGCGTGATCGGCATCCCGAAGACGATCGACAACGACATCTGCTTCATGGACCGCACGTTCGGATTCGAGACCGCCGTGTACGCTACGAACCCGATCATCACCGCTGCACACAATGAGGCGAAGGGCGCGTACAACGGCATCGGCCTGATTCACGTGATGGGCCGCGACAGCGGATTCATCGCCGCCTACGCCACGCTCGCAAACACACATATCAACTTCTGCCTTGTTCCCGAGGTGAAGTTCACGCTCAACGACGGCCAAAACGCGTTCATGCCGCATCTATTCGAACGCATCAAACGCCGCCACCACGCGGTCATCATCGTGGCCGAGGGTGCGGGCCAGGAGCTCATTCCCGGCGAACGCGAATACGACAAGTCCGGCAACCTGCTCAACAAGAATATCGGCCTCTTCCTCAAGGACGAGATCAAAAAGCAGGCGAAGGAGGCTGGGATTGAAGTCAACGTGAAGTATTTCGACCCCACCTACCAGATCCGTGCGGGCGCGGCCAACGGAACCGACGCCGTGTTCTGCCTCATGCTCGCACAGAACGCCGTCCACGCGGCCATGGCCGGCCGCACTGACGTCGTCATCGGTCACTGGAGCGAATCCTTCACCCACGTGCCAATCCCCATGGCAGTGAAAGAACGCAAGAAAATCGATCCTGTCGGCTCCCTGTGGCAGGCCGTCCGCCTCAACACCTGGCACATGTGATCCCCGCGCGTTCAACCGAAGGAAAACCAGCTATGTCATATCAGGTAATCGCCAGAAAATGGCGTCCGCAGCGCTTCTCCGACATGGTCGGACAGGAACATATCGCGCGCACGCTCAAGAATGCCGTGAAGTCCGGCCGCATCGCCCACGCCTATCTCTTCGTCGGGCCGCGCGGCATCGGAAAGACCACCACGGCGCGCATCTTCGCCAAGGCGCTGAACTGCGAGAATCCGCAGGACGGCGAACCGTGCTGCGAGTGCGAATCGTGCCGTTCCATTGCCGACGAAAGCAACGTGGACGTGATCGAGATCGACGCCGCCACGCACACGCAGGTCGAAAAGGCGCGCGAACTCTGCGAGGACGTCCAGCATCTCCCCATCCGCTCCAAGTACAAGATCTACATCATCGACGAAGTCCACATGCTCTCCAAGAGCGCGTGGAACGCCCTCCTCAAGACCATCGAGGAGCCGCCCGCCCACGCCAAGTTCATCTTCGCCACCACCGAGGTCAACAAGGTCCTCCCCACGGTCATTTCCCGCTGCCAGAGGTTCGACCTCCGCCGCATTCAGACCACCGCCATCGCCGCCCGCCTCAAAATGATCGCCGACGCCGAAAACGTCAAAATCTCCAACGATGCGATCAACGTCATCGCCCAGGCGGCCGACGGCGGCATGCGCGACGCGCAGTCCCTGCTCGACCAGCTCATCTCCTTCTTCGGCGGCGACGAATCCGGCATCACCGAGGACCAGGCGCTCAACCTCTTCGGCCTCACCGCGCCCCGGGAAATGGAAGCGCTCCTGAACTCCATCACGCACAACGACCGCGCCGCGGTCATCCGCGACATCCACGATTTCGCCGACCAGGGCAAAAACCTCGAAACGCTCTTCGAGGAGATCATCTCCTGGCTCCGCGGGATCCTCCTCAGCCGCATCCTCGGCGACAACACGGGCTCCGTGCTCGACGAGACGCCGGAGAAGATCGAGGCGTTCCGGCGCATCGCCGCGAGCGTCGCGCCCGCCTCGGTGCAGCGCCTCCTCGAAAGCATATCCGGCGCAGGCTACCTGCTTCGCGACGCCATCAACAAGCAGGTCTTCCTCGAATCCATCCTCCTGAAGGCGATGCGGATCGCCCACGCACCTCAGATCGCCGACCTCATCGCACGCCTCAACCAGATCCGCTCGAAAGGCGAGCTCGCGCCCCTCGAATCCGTCGTGCCGCTCTACGAACTCCCCGCCGGACAGGCGTTCACCGCCCCCGGCTCGCAGTTCGCCGTGCCGTCCATTCCGGCGGTCCCCGTGAGCGGGATCGGGAAACAGCCGGAACCGCAGGCCGCGCCGCAAGCTCAGACCGCGTCCGAACCGGAAAAAAAAACGCCCGCTGATAGCGTCCCTGTTGCACCTCCCGCAGTCACCGCTCCCGCGCCTCAGCCCGAGGTAAAGGCAGAGGCCGCGCCGGAACCCCGGACCGCAGAGAAACAGGAATCTGTGCCGGACCCCCGGATCGAGGCGAAAGCCGAACCGGTTCCTGAACCGGTTTCCGAGCCTGTTCCGGAGCCTCAGTCTGAGGTAAAGGAAGAACCCGTTTCCGAACCTCAGGCCGAGAAAAAACAGGAGCCCGTGCCGGAACCTCAGGTCGAGGTCATCTCCGAGCCGGTCGCCGAATTCAAGGATGCGCCTCAGGTCGAGGTCATTTCCGAACCGGTCATCGAACGTCCGCCCGAGGAGGAAAACGCCGTCCGGGTCAAAGCGCCGCGCACGCGCCGTCGCGCCGAAGCCGCGCCTGCTCAAAAAGACGCCGACGCCGAGGCCGAAGAGATTCCCGGGCCGGTCGTCTGGGAAAAGCTGATCCTCGACGTCCGCGAAACGCTCTGCAAGAAGACGCTCGCCCAGGCAATGCTCGCCGGAAAGGTGATCTCGTTCAACGGCCCGTGCCTTCAGGTCGCGTTCGACTCCGTGTATTCCGCAGGCGAATCCATCCTGATCTCGCGCGAAAAGCCCCTGCTCGACATGCGCCTCGCAGCCATCGCGGAGCGTCCCGGCGCGTATCTGAGCATCGAACGCCGCCCCGGCCTGGTCACGCCCGCCCAGCGCAAACAGAAAGAGGACGCGGAAGCCCTGCGCCGCGAGACCGAGCGGAAACCGTTCATCGCATCCATCCTGAACAGTCTGGACGGCGTCCTGACGGACGTTCATCATCTGGACAAGGACGAATCCGGGGAGGAATCCGCCATGTAGTTGAGATCAATTTATTCGGATTTCCAAAAAAATTCGAAAAAAGTTTAAAAATCGATTTGACATTACGAATTGTTCGGATTATATTTTATTCGACAAACAAGAGTGTTTGTCGGTCGAATTGATTCTCAAACCCTCAACATAGGAGATCCGACTATGAAGACTCTCAACAAGACGCTCGCTATCGGCGCCGCAGTCACTGCGGCGGTAATCCTTGCCCCGGCAGCCTTCGCGCAGGGTCACCACGGTCCGCCGCCCCCGCCGCGGCCGAGCAACGGCATCCAGCTCGCGACCGACATCGTGAACCTGGTGCGCGCGGTATTCGAGCCGCGTCCCGCCCCGGTCATCGTGGCCCCGCGCGAACGTGTCGTGGAAACCAAGGTCGTCACGACCACGCCCGTGGTGACAACCCCGACTGTCGTTACGACGACCCCGGTCGTCACGACCACGCCCGTGGTCACCACGCCGGCGACGACCATCGTGACGGGCGCTGTCACGACGACGATCCCGGAGTACACCTACGGGTACTACTGCGGCGAATACGTCCCGTACTACGAAGGCTGGTTCTATTACTCCGACGCCTGGATCTGGGGCGGGATCGGGCCGCGTCCCCCGGCTCCGCCGAGATGGGCGCCCCCGCCGCGCCGTCATGATCCGCCGCCGCCCCCGCGTACGGTGATCGTCCGGCCGGAACCGCGTTCCGGTCACGGCCCCGCGCCTGTGGCGCACCGTGTGGAACCGCGCCGCGAACCGGCACGCACGGTAGTCGTCCGGCCGGAAGCCAAAACCCGGCCCGCTCCGGAAAAGAAGGGCGGCACGATCCCGGTCGCGCCGAGCCAGCACGGCGTCCCGCGCAAAGGCCGTTGAACTGAGGGGAATCCGCGCACATCGCGCTTCCGACAGGTTAAGGACAGTTCGACGCCCGCCCGGCTCCATCCTGTGTGGTGGGGCCGGGCGTTTCGCTTTCCGGACAGCCGTTTTCTCAAGAAAAAAAGGAGAAAATCGGGTCGTTCTCTTGAAAAAACGTCTTTCAAGGCTATTGTTATGTAGTATATTCTCATCTCACCAACCAAAAACATCAGAACAGGATGCAGCCATGAGTTACTATCTGGGTCTTGACTCCAGCACACAGGGCCTCAAAGCCGAGGTCATCGACACCGCCGCCGGCAAAGTCGTCGGCTCCTTCGCGGTCAACTTCAAGAACGATCTGCCGGAATACAAATCGCCGAGCGGATACCTCCCCAACGACGACGAAAACGTCCGCTGCGCCGATCCGCGCATGTGGGTCGCCGCCATGGACATGCTGTTCGACCACATGAAAAAGGCGGATTTCCCGATGGAGAAGATCGCCGGCATCTCCGGTTCCGGCCAGCAGCACGGATCCGTCTATCTGAGCGCCCCGATTACCGACTGGGATCCCGCGAAGACCCTCGCCGACCAGCTCACGCCGATCCTTTCCCGCGCGGTTGCCCCGATCTGGATGGACAAGTCCACCGACAAGGAGTGCGCGTGGCTGACAGAACAGTTCGGTGAACGCCTCCGCAGAGATACCGGCAGCCCGGCGATCGTGCGTTTCACCGGTCCGCAGATCCGCAAGTTCGCCTCGACCGAGCCGGAAGCCTGGGCGAAGACGAAAACCGTGCACCTCGTGAGCTCGTTCCTCTGCTCCGTGCTCTGCGGCAAGGACACCCCGATCGACTACGGCGACGGCGCGGGCATGAACCTGCTGAACCTCCACAAGCTCGAATGGGATCCCGAGATCACGGCGGCCACCGCCCCCGACCTCATGAACAAGCTCCCGCCCGTGAAGCCCTCGAACACCGTCGCGGGCAAGCTCACCGCCTACTTCACGAAGTACGGCCTGACCGCGGGCATCCCGGTCGTGGTCTGGTCCGGTGACAATCCGTGCAGCCTGATCGGCGTCGGCGGCGGCTCCTTCGGCACTGCGGTCATCAGCCTCGGCACCAGCGACACCTTCTTCGCCACGATGCAGAACTTCGTGACCGACCCGGACGGATGCGGCCACGTGTTCGGCAATCCGGCGGGCGGCTTCATGAGCCTCATCTGCTTCACGAACGGTTCCTTCGCCCGCGAACACCTCCGCGACGAGCTCGGCGTGGACTGGCACTTCTTCGACGTCACGGCGTGCGCCGAGACCAAGCCCGGCAACGGTGGCAAGCTGATGCTCCCCTACTACGAAGCCGAAAACACGCCCGCGGTCCCCGCCGGCGTCGTCCGCAACTTCGACCCCGCCACCGCTTCCAAGGCGGAACAGATCCGCTGCCTGCTCGAATCCCAGGCACTCACCATGCGCCGCCATTCTGCGTGGCAGGGCGACGGCTCTTTCAAGCGCATCCGCGTGACCGGCGGCGCGTCCAAGAGCGCCACGTTCCGCCAGATCCTCGCCGACGTCTTCCAGGCGAAGATCGAGACGGTCTCCATCGCGAACTCCGCGTCCCTTGGTGCCGCCATCCGCGCCGCCAACGGCATCGAAAACACGCCGTTCGAGGACCTCTACGCGATGTTCTGCGCCTCCGCATCCGTCATCGAGCCCGACGCCTCCCTGCGCGGCCTCTACGACGGCATGATGGCGGACTACGCCGCGCTCGAATCCAGCCGCGGCTGATCCGTCTCCGTTTCCGCAAACGATCCGCACCGTCTTTCCTCCGGGAGAGACGGTGTGTTTGTTTTTCGAACAGAATAGGCGAATTCCACTACTGGACGTTCGGACATATCAGCAACGCGAATACGGAAGGCTTCAACAACAAAATCCGCTGGCTCATCCGTCAGGCATACGGCTTCCGTGACAGGGAATACCTTAAACTCAAAATCTACCAGCTCCCGGAAATCAACCCAGAGAAAGCGCTATGACTTTTTGTCAGAAACCGTCGAAGAGGCCAGAGAAAGCGCTATGACTTTTTGTCAGAAACCGTCGAAGAGGCAAAAAAGAACCACAGGAGCTTTGTAAACTCTTGTGGTCCAGTCAATTCTAAGTGGTGCACCCGGAGGGATTTGAACCCCCAACCTTCTGATCCGTAGGCAAGCTATTTCCTATATCTCCTCAGAACACCCTTTATCTTTTTGTGCCATTTTGAACAGGACCACGATTTTTAATGATTACTTCCATTTATTGTCGGATACCTACCTAAAAAAAGCCCTGGCGAGGTGATTCGGTCACAAATCTTGACATGATCCGTGAGGCGGGGGTTTTTCTCCCTTATTCGGTCAATCAGCAAGTTAATGATTGCTCGCGAAATATCGGCATAGTCAGAGGACGATTCTACCTTACAGCAACGGCAAAGACGTTTCTCGTCAATTTGACCGTCCATGTTCAAAGTCTAAGCTCACCGCCATTTTTTATATGCTCTTCGGTGTTGGCGGAAAGGCTGGAAAAGTTGGCGCTATCCCGGCGTAAAATTGGCGTTCTCTGTATCTTTTTTGTCGTTTTACGTGAATAATTGGCGCCAATAACGATAGTTTTTGAGCTTGAGCGCCAATTTTTGAATACCGAAGAGACAAACATGTACCCCCCGCATCCGGTCTCGGCAAAAGATTTCCTCTAGAAGCAACCTCAGATTGAACAGACGTAATATCATAATATATCCATACTCCCCGAAAAAGAAAAAGGTTATCCCCTGTGGTGCCTTTGACGAAGGACGCCACAGAGGAACGGATGCTTAGGTCGTGCTTAATGCTGGAGGTGTGCAGCCGCATTGCCGATAAAACGCATCAATGCTTTTACGGTCAATGAGAACACGCCCATTTTTTGCGCGATTGAGCTTGATTCTTTTGATGTAACCAATGGAAACCCAACGGTCGATTGTGTCAGTAGACACATGTGCGTACTGTGCAGCTTCCTTTCGAGAGAACCAAGATGACGGCTCTGTTTTATGAAGCCGATCTTCTTCATTTGCGGGGTGGTTTGCTGTTTTCATGTAACAGCTTCCTTTCTGAGTTCAGTTGAACAGGCGATTTTGTATTTGCCCGGTTTTACATGATAACCCACGGCTTCCGTGCTGAAAGCGCAAGTCCGACGATGCCGACAACTACGATCATGCCAAGCGAAATCCTTTCAATCGTAGGTGACGGAAAGATCGGCGGAATGATAATTGTTTTTGTCATGGTGTTTTCCCTCATTTGGGTGGTTAGAATCGGATATTGTTCGGAAGATGCGGACCTCCGAAACGGGCGAGGATGACGTTTGCTGCAATGACCAGAACGAGTTTGCCGAGGCAGACCAGCGGCTTTTCGGAATCGTCGTTTTGCGACAGTTTTTGATTCGAGATGAACATTTTCCCTCCTGATTGTTGAAATGAAATACCCGAGGTGAAAGCGTATTGCCTCCACCTCGGTTTGTTGTTTTGTTCTGCTCACATTGAGCTCTTTTCAGGCGAAGATTGCCGCTTGACGTCCGTCCAGACCGAAAGCTCGGTTGAGGGCGAGATAGCTGTGATCCACGCGCTGCGGAGAATATTTCTTCACGATTTCCGTAAACGCGTTCAGGAGACTCCAGCGTGTCGGCTCTTTGAACTCGACATGCGAGGGTTCCTTGAACTCGCGATAGACCGGAAGAATGTCGCAGGAATTGATGACGCCGAGCTCGGCTGCTCT
The DNA here is from genome assembly GCA_900320095.1 of uncultured Lentisphaerota bacterium. Taxonomy (GTDB): domain Bacteria; phylum Verrucomicrobiota; class Lentisphaeria; order Victivallales; family UBA1829; genus UBA1732. Next base: position 9,930 of record ONQZ01000020.1, on the reverse strand, counting down.
GACGATACTGCTCCGGGCTTCATCATCGTTCTTGAGTTGAATGTCCTTCAGGTCCTCGCACACGGTTTCGGTCATCAGGAAGTCGTCCTCCAGCGAAGCGACAGCACGGTCGATCAGATCGGTCAGTTCAAACCGACTGGTGTGCTTGCGCTTGATGACGGTGGTTCCACCGAAAGCGAGGTTGGAGCAGACGAGAACGACGATTCCGGCAGACAGCCCGACAGCGAGAGATTTGTCGTGGCTGTTGCGGATTCCAATACAGCGATGCCACTGAGGTGAAGATGAACGGGAGATTTCCATCACGCCGAACATCTTCTTCCCCTCGCTGGCAAGGCCGAATCTTTCGTCCTCGATGTTCCATTTGTGGGCGTTGACAACCTCGGCCACAGCCTCGATCACGTCGATGTGCGGAACGGGCTTCCATGAGGCAGTTGAGCTGGGAGTGTCGATGCGTGCGATCTCCTCCCTGCTCACGTACTTTCCTTCTTCCATAATCAGCATAGGTCACGCAACCTTTCGATGCACCGCTTTGCAGCGGCTGCTGTAAGCGCATTCAGCGCAGTTCATACAGGATTCGATCGGGATGAAGAGGCCATTGTTGACGGCTTTCTCGATCTGTCCTGCGAGGTAAACGAAGCGGTCGAAATCGTCGCTCGTTCTGAGCGTGTAGAACTGGTGATGAGCAGGCGTCTTCGCTTTCGTAAAAACATCGAACCTGAAAACAGGATTCACGCCGTACTTCTTCATGTAGGCATAGGCGAACGTTGTCGCCTGAAGATCACGGTCGGCTTTTCCCTTCGGCCAGTTCGTTGATGCCGTTTTCCAGTCGCAGATGGTTTCGTCTCCCCCATCCACGGTAACGAGGTCGAATTCACCGACCAGCGGTTTCGAGAGACCGGGCACGTTTACGCTGAACGCTTCTGCCACCGATTTGACGGTGTAGTCGTCAGGCCAGTCGGCAAGGGCAACGTCGAGCATGTCGCAACCTCGTTTGTCCCAGAACCAGTAATCCTCGTCGGGCTTGTAGGTCAGGTTCTCGCAGACCTCGGTTTCGCCCTTGAAGTACACGGCGAAATCTTCCTTCGCGTCCACGATGGTGTAGTTCGTTCCCTTCATGGCACGTTCACTGAGCACAAGATGGATGGCTCGACCGAACGGGATGCTGATGGGCGTACGCTCTACCTCGGCGTGTTCGATGTACCGGAAGTAATAGCGCATCGGGCACGTGAGGTATGTCTGCAATGCGCTGTACGACCAGTGTGGAGATTCGCGCATGGTTTCGATTTCACGTTCCATGAGTTCACGCTGCCTTTCCGCTGAGCTCGTCGATTGCACGGCTGCACTGTGTTTTGGAGAGGCTTTCGAGGGAGGGAACGTTGAACTTGTTTTTGATCTGGTCCGGGGAGACGCCGTACTGCTTTGCGAGGTCGAGGAGATACTTGATCTGTTTCGGACTTGCAGGAGCATCCGAGGTCGTTCCGTTCTTCTTGTTGTAGGTGGGTTTCGAGGCGTTCTGAGGTGTGGCGTCGTACAGCCCCGGCTGAGATGTCAGATTGTTCTGCACCGTCTGCTGAGGCGCACTTTCATGGAGTTCCGCTTCGACAGACGCGCGGACGAGATCGAAGGTCTCGTGGATTTTCGCGTTAAGCTGGTCCTGCGTGAGACCATCGGGGAGTTCCACCTCGACCGAGGCGTGGAAAGACTGGCTGCTGTATTGAGAGTCAGCCGGGACCTTTTTGGAATAGGATGCGTTGAGTTTGAGCATAATGTAGTCCTTTCGTTTTTGTTGGTAAAAGTGCATCCTCGGCAGCGTAGGCTGCCGAGGATGCTTGCATACTGTATTGGTTTGAAGGTTTTGGTTGTGAGTTATTGCTTTTGGTCTTGGTTCGACAGGACGATCCCGGTAAGGACATCCAGAACATCGCTCCCAGTCAGCTCTTCGATACAATCGACTCCGTATTTTGTACAGACGGCCTGTTCGGATAGAGCATTCTTGTGCAGGATCTTCCTGAAATCGGAAGCTTGCCTGGCGGAGATCACATTTCCCAGTCGTGAAAAAGGATCCGATTCCGAGGATAATTCTTTTTCCAGTTCATCAAGACGTTGCTGAATGAGGTCTTTCCGCTTATCCACGACACATTCGATAATGTCAAGCAGCGCTAAGACCTTTCGGGAGTCCATCTTGAACTTAGTCACGGAACGATCCGGAGGGATTGAGATTGAGATTTCTACTTGCATAAACAGATACCTTTATATTAAGTTTCAGGAGTTGTCAATACTCTTCATGATTGATGATAGTCCAAGCGCGATTAAAAGCAAGGTCCTCAATGCGGGCAATACCCTGTTTGAAACAAAAATCTTTTACCGGTATATTTCGGGATCGAAGATCTACATGGATTTTTCCGATCTGACCACTCGAAATGCTCCCAGGTAAATCATGATCTATCTCCTCGTTTTGAGGAGAAGCGGATTTCTGCTGTAGAGATTTCGCTTTGTTGCCTGAGAATTGCTTTTTGTTTGTAGATTGCATAGGACGAGGTGCGTCCTGAACAACAACTTCCGTATTCGACAAAAGTTTTGTCGGTGGCTTTTTCTGAAACTCCGTGACCGCTTCCTGAATTTGTGAAAGCATACCACGGAGATCGGGTGCGGAATTCCCTTCCCCCTGAGCAGAGACGCGGAACGTGATAGAGGGACGGTCGTTTTGAATAGAATAAGTAATTTCAGCAGATGTAGACATAATAGCCTCCTTTAGTTAATAGTTGCTGATTATTATTCATGTATATAATGACCGCAGTATCGGCGAATTTATTCTCCGCTGCTTTTTTCAAGCTCATTTTCTCTGCCCAGGGGGAATGTCCGGGATGAATCAGGCGGCTCCGGTTGCCACGCGGACACGATCAAGAGCGCGTTTGGTCTGATTGTATTCGCGGTCCTTCTGTCGCTGGGCGATGGAAACCTCCCGGATTTTTCTGCTCATGGCTGTGACTTCTTCGATCATGTCCTTCAGGGCGTTTTTCATGCCTTCGATTTTCGAGGTCAGCTCGTCGAGCGGATTGGCAGGTTCATTGTTCGGGGTGAAAGTCTGCATGGCAGACACGGTACGGATGGTGGTGGGTTCGTTCATCGTGGAGTTCTCCTTATTGAGGTTGGTATTGGTGACGGTGATTTTGTTTTCTTGTGGTTGAGGGGGAATCTGTTCGGTGACGGATTTCGAGTTTTCTGTGCTGGACTGAGTTTCGTTCTGCTCGGTCTGAACTTCGGGTTTTACGTCCGCTTGAGCAGAAGCGGTCTGTTCCGAGTTTTGTTCATTTTGAGCTTGCGGCTTTTTAGTGATAATGGGCATGGCGATGTACTGGCCAGAACCACCAGTGCCGACAATTGGGCCAAAAGCATCGTTGAGTTCGATCTTCCGGTGTCCAGCATCCAGCAGACGCAGGAGAAATTCCTTTCTGACGCAGAAACTCAGGTCGTTCCAGTTCGGGTCAAATTCAGCGAGGATGCTGAACAGCATTCCGTTCGAGCTTTCGAGGTGAAGATTGTCCGGGACTTCGGGAAGACGGCTGAGCTTGACAGCGTTATTGTGCTCCTTATCGTCCGGGATGCTCTTCAGGTAACGCTGAAGCCGTTCAGCACGGTCTTCCTGGAAACTCACATAGTGCGTCGCTTCAGTTCGTTCCGGGACGACACGCTTCCAGTTCGGATAGTTTCCTTTGAGCGCTTTGGCTTGCCAGGTCCACGCACCAAGCGTCAGCTCGAAATGCGTGTCTTCATCCTTCTGCCAGGTCGAGAGGCGTCCGGAATCACCAAAGGTTTTCGTGGCAAGCAGAGCGAGAGGGAACGGGATCGTAACGCTCCCGGTCGTTTCGAGCTTGAGCGGGATGTTCGATAGCTCTTTACCGTTTGTTGCGGTGAACCCGTCTTCGCTGATGTTGATTCCTCCGAGAACCTTGCGGACGTCCGTTCCCTTGTCCGTGATCGGGGCAAGCAACGACAACGCCGACAACGTATCAGCAGGCAATTCCGTGACAGTGATGTCCTGATCCGGAATCTGTTCTTTCAACGGGAAATGCCCCTTGATGGGTGCAAGTTTCACATCGTCGATGAAGACTTCACCGCAGTCGATTTCCAGCTTCAGCGTCTTGTTCTTGCAGCTGCGGACCATCTGACGGAACTGCTCGAACTCCACGAGGATTGCCGGGAAATCATCTTCCAGGTCGGCAAACAGCCGGAATTCGATCTGTTCGATCACGTTGCGGGTTCTGAAGTAAAGCATGTTCGCTTTGCCTTCGATTTCGATCCCCTGATACGCCTTGATCAAAGACGTCCGGGAGACCAGCTTCCCCAGTGCGGTCAAAGCACTGGCCAACGAGTTTTTGTTTACGGGAATTTGCATGTTTTTCCTCCATAATGTGGTTAGTGGTGAAATGTCAATTTTGACGTTCGTGAGAGGAATATATACGCAAATACTGTCGAAAGTCGATTTTTAAAGTGAAACAAGCCTTTTTTATGGTTTTTTCACTGAAGAAAGGGAAAAATGGAGTATTTTCAGTGTTTTCTGATGCATTTTTGGCTTTTCTAATCGGTTTTTACAGTCTTGAACAGGCAAAAGCCCGCTGGTGAGCTGGTAAAACTTTCTGCGACATCGAAGCGGTAAACTGCATTCTGTTCATGATCTCCCAAAGCCTCATTTTGTCCTGGTCAATTGTGGAATAATCAATGGGAATCTCTGCAATAAACTGTATCGGATATGGACTGTAATGCTTCCAAATGCGTTGGACGGCATCTGTGACATCGTTCATATCGTTTCGGAAGTACCCCTGAACAATCAGAATCATGTTGTAACATCCGCGAGTGCCATCATAAAACCAGGAATACAGCGGACGGCAGTTTGATCTTTTCAATGTTGAGGTTAAAGAATTCATATACTTGGTGAAATCATAGTAATTCTCCAAGGATGGAAATACATAGAACCCTGCTCTTGCTTTTCCAAAACTGAATAAATACTTTTCTAACAGATTTCCGATTCTTTCTAATTGTGCGGTTTCATTTGTCATATAACCTCCTTTGTTCGTTGTTATAATATGTCTGAAAAGAAACATTGAAATATGACAAGAGAATGTAGAAAGATGAAAATTATGTCGCGATACATTATATGCATTTAATCTCGTTCATGATTCTTAAAAGACACATGGATTATGGTGAGTTTTCATGTCAATTAAAACTCGGATAATATATATTACTTATATAAGCAACTTGTAAAATTCGTTTTACTCACAACAAAAAATATACAACCTTTTAATTGAAAGGACAGATTATGTTTCAATCGAACAATTCAAATGGAAGAGTATTCCTCGGATGCGAAATGGATGAAAGAATACAAAACGTCTATTACAATCTCCTGCTTATGTCAATGTATAGACATTGTAAGGTATTCGTTATGAGAATGGATATACATCTTCCTCAACACTTGAGTCAATTTTACATTATGGACTTCAATCATCGTTTCATTGAAAAAGAGAAAAATGCTGGATATGATCCTCTTTACATTTCCGTAAGAGAATTCAGTTCAGAGAAGAAGATACATTATCACATGGTACTCTTTCTTGATGGGAACAAGACAAACAATACCTATCAGCATTTTGAAAATGCCAGAACAGTCCTAAGAAACATCTGTGGTGATTATGGTTGTATCAATGAATGCAATGAAGGACATAGAAATGGTATCTTACTGGATCGCTTTCTAACAACTTACCATGATTTATGCGAAGTTCTATGTCAAATCAGCTATATAGCAAAAAAAGAACAGAAAGAGAATGTTACAGGAAAAACATTCTTTTACTCAAAGGTAGATATTACACCTCTTGGAGAAGAAGATATAACGATGTACTTGCAAAATTCATTTCCCTATCTCAATATTGGTACTGGAACACAATGGTATTCACATCCTATTTCTAAAGCATTTTTGACATGTTGATTTTAATTTATACAGCGTAGTTTTCTAAGAGGGGGATTTTCTCACTCTATCTTGAGATTTATCCCTTCATTTCAGTTCATTCTTTCTTATAGAAGAAAAACTTTTTTATCTTCTTTTTGTAGAAGAGAGATTTTTCAGGATTCAGTTTTGATCTTGAAGATTATCCCATCCAGCACACATATCCTGAACAGTCTTTTGCTCCATATCCAGAGCAGAAGATACCGAACAGATAAGAGGATCATTTGAGCTTACTTTTATCATAATACAAGATAGACTATTTTTGAAACTTTAATCGTTACATCAACTTTTAATCACTTTACATAAGGACATTTAACCATGTTAGACAAAGCAGTAAAGTTCTTGGAATTTGTCACTATCTGTATGGTATTTCGTTTTATCGTTATGTTATTTTGCATGATCGTTAGTCATTATAGATGATTGCATTCATTCTGAACATATCAGGACAGGTATGTTTTGCAAGGAACACAGACACTGAAAACTATAATAAACGAGAGGATGAATATGATATATTTGATTCAAAAAAGAATTATGCCATTTTCATTTCTCTCGTTATTTTGATACAACAAAGTTCAATCCATCGTTTGCTTGTCATGTTTCGAGATAAGCCATTCTTCCAATTATATGCCCATACTAGCCCACGGAAAAAACCGTATAGACAGACTAAACTCCTCTGTGCTTTTCTCATTGTTTTCTTGTCTCCAATATATCAAAAGCAAATTCATTTCTTTTCTTGCAAAACATATAAAGCAATCGGATCTGCAGTGTATGACATTCCATTTGTAAGAAGTCGTTTATCTTCCAGTTCATGCATCAAAGCATTGCGAGCAGAGATCACCAGGGATGAAGAGAATACCGGATTCTTTACCTCAGTTTTTATCGGAACAAGGCTCATCTTTTTTGTCAAAGAGAGATCTCGTTCTCCGGATTCCGATAATCCCATTCTTATCATGTATGTAGTGCTTTTATCACAGGAAGACAGAACAACTTTCCAAACAATGATGATTCCGTTCCTTTCAGAACTACAAATGACAGCACGACCCTTTGTCGGAAGTTTTGTTGCATCATGAAGCATTTGTTCCACAATCGGATGCTCAATTCCGAAGAGTTGCAAGGATTCGTCGTCCAATGCTTTTTTGCGATCAGAAGTAAACAGAACGCTTTCTTCTGTTTTCAAATTCTTTAATTCTGAAAGTCCATCTTCTTTGGCTACATATTGATAATCAGAATATCTCGCCTGTTTTTCGACAAAAGATAAGAGACGATTTCTGTTTTTGCCATTGTCTGCACATTTTTGATAATCATCAAGATTAAATCCATCAAGATCCTGGAACAGATTTTGAACAACTTTTCTTGAATCCATGGCATTTTTCAATGCTACTTCCAGTTCTTGATCGGTACGTTTTAATGTCCGGTCTTTCAACGCTTTCTTGTAGAGCTTTTCATAGTTCAATCTTTCTTGTAGAAATCCAAGTATCTGCACTTCGAAGTCTTCTGCAACTTGTCCGTTTTCATCAACTTTCCCTAAAGTTTCAGCGATTTTCTGTATCTTATCCCGCAACCGTTGAAATATCTTTCCTTCCAATGTATTGATGGCAACAAGATTATACACTTGAGCTGTTTGCGTTTGACCGTATCGATGAATTCTTCCAATTCTCTGTTCCAGTTCCATCGGATTCCATGGCAAATCGTAATTGAAAAGAATCTTCGCAGATTGAAGATTGATTCCTTCTCGACCAGCTGCTGTACACACCAACACCTGTGGCCCATTCTGGCGTTTGAATTGATTCTGAGCGTTGTTTTTCGCTTCATGATCTCCGCCTTTCAGAATCACAACACCTTTATCAGGAAAAACATTTTTCAACATATTTGCGATAAGATTTACGGTTCCCAGATATGTTGCAAAGATGATTATTTGCTCCTTCGGAGACTCTTTCCAAATCATGCATAAAGCCTGCTCCAAAACAGATATCTTGCTTTCGGCAGAATCCGGAAGACAATCTATCAAATCCTGAAGAGCGCTTTCCTCGTCTTCAAATTTACTTTCCTCTTCCTCTTCGTCTTCCTCATCTTCTTCATAATCATCTTCATCATAATCGTCGTTCTCGTTCTTTTCGTTATCAAAGGAATCGGAACTATTTTCATCCTCGGTGCCTTCAAATCCTGGCTCATATTCCGCTTCTCTTTTTAATTTTCTACTGATTTTGTAAAACTCTTGTTCTGCCAATGCGTCGCCTATGGTTCCGTCAGGCAGATGGTTTACTTCTTTGATAACTTGAATCGTTTCCTCTTTTATGGAATCAATCACATCTTCAAGAGGCAGCATTGAGTTGTTATACCATACTTCATGGTGGTCTTCGGAATCATCATTGTTTTTATCATCAATTACTTCCAAATACTTGTCAAATGTTGATACACGCAGCTTAATGAGGTGGTTCTTCATTGCGTTTCCTAATGCGCAAAAACTGCTTGATGCTATTTTCTGGAATACACACATAACAAAACCTATCTTCTTCCCTTTTTTTCGTTTGTCGCGATCATATCCTCTTTCCAAATAATCCAACAACTCGTTATAATACGAATACTCGTCTTTTGACAAATAGAATTCCTTTGAATAAACCTGACGACGGGCAAATAATGGACTTCCGTCTACAGTACAGGCATCTGCTTTGGTTCTTCTGATTACAACCGTATTTAGGCGGTAGCGGTTATTCTTCATGTCCTCAACATTTTCAAACAGATTCGGATTGAGTATCTTTATCAACTCCAAAAAACGTTCGTTGTCGCCCTGATGCGGTGTCGCTGAAAGCAACAGCATATCTCTGCAATGATTTCGTATTGTATCAGCCAAAATATAGTTTTGCGTTATGATGGGATTTTGGCCGTTCTTTCGCGCTGTCAAGTGATGCGCTTCATCGAAAACAATCATGTCCCACATGGGACTGTCCAAGAGCATTTTTACTCTTTTTTCTCGTTTCAGAGTATCAATTGATCCAATCAAACGATCATAGGTCTTAAACGGATTTTCTTTTGATGGTTGACCATTGTCTTCCTTACCAAAAACAGAAAAATCCAGATGGAACACATCATTCAGTTCTCGACGCCAATTTTCCACAAGTGAAGCCGGAACAATGATAAGCGCCCGTTTCAGTTCTCCGCGAGATGCCAATTCGCGCAAGACCAGAGCTGTTTCAATCGTCTTGCCCAACCCGACCTCATCCGCGATAAGGAAGCGCCTGGGATTTGCATTGGCAACTTTGTGAACCAGAACGACTTGGTGTGGCAGCAGGTCGATTTTTGCGGAAGTCAGTTCCGTCTTGTTCTCCATCAGAGGGATGGATTCTGCTTCGACTGCCAAATCCAAGCGGTCTATCTCTTCCTGTGTTGCCGGATGAATTGAAGAAAAAAGATCGTCAAGTCGGTCATGGGCGAAAGAAAGACCTGACACCTCAACCTGTTTCTCCCCACCTTTTTTGAAAAGGACGGAAACAGTGCCATTCACGGGAGAAGACGCCATAACGCCTTCGCCAAATTCGGGATGCTGGATCAATTGACCGACTTTCAATTCGTGGGAATCTTCAGACATGGGGAACATGCTCCGTCAGGTTATACGGTGTTTGGATTTAATGCTTCGGATAATATAACTTCTCCGGTTAAAAAGTCAATGGCGCAATACGATTCTTTACCCCTTAATTTCTTTGGATAGTCGATCCGGTCTATACGGATTTATTCAACGGCAAGTATCCGCACCTTTAGGTAGAAAGGGGGAATTTGTTTAAAGCCAGATAGTCCCTATTTTATTAAATCCCACCATCCTGATGGCCGTTGCCCGTGGGCGCAAATGGCAGCGCGACATCGACGAGGGGAAGGTCCGGGACATCCGGGAGCTGACCGAGATTCTCCAGCTTGATCACAGCTACGTCAGCCGCACCCTG